>CACGBL010000001.1:0-91270 GCA_902571355.1 uncultured Synechococcaceae cyanobacterium
ATTCCTTTTTTTGCTGCATAAACTATAGATTCTTCTGCTGCAACATCAATGTAGTCGACACCAGCAGCAGTATAAATTGCACATAAATCTTCTATGGCAACAATATCTTCATTACTGGCACCACAAATTAACTTAATCCATTTATCTTTTTTATTCTTGGTTTTAATCAAATAGTTTAACTTTCAAATTCATCCAAAATATAATTACTTAATGGTTTCCATTCAAGTTTTCTTGAACCCCCCATTTCAACAACTATTGTTAGTTTATTATCGTTAGTGCAAATCTCTATTAAGCTCTCTAATTCAGATTGAGATAATACTTGACCTTCTAATAACCAAAGTAATTTATTTTTATCATTTTCATTAAATAACTCAGAAGCTTGTGGAATTACTTGTTGAACTTCCCCAAGCGCTCCGTTTCTTCCTACACTTTGATGACCAAGGTGAGGTGGTCTAACGCCATGCAATTTGAGTAAGAAAACTTCTGGATCTCCAAGCCCTCTTGCAGAAGTTATAAAAGTTTTAAAGCCTTTGGCCCTCATTCTTCTCAAAAGACGAGTTTCATAACCACCTTCAAGAGGAGCAAATATTGCGAGACATTTTTTAGTTTTTAAATCGTTATGAAACTTTTTCCCTGAGAGAAGTAATGGCATAAAAATTTCCTTTATTTCTATTTTATTTTATTTTATGGTACTTGATGATGTACAATTGTAACTCAGTGAATTTTTAAGCTCGCAAGCTGGCCGAGCCTCTAAAATTTTCACATTTTTTAGCGTTTCGTTAAAAAACTCAGGTGGGTTTATCCCGAGAGAAACTATCTATTATTTCAGATAAGTCTCGACCTTACTAAATTGTTTTTTTATTAACTTCACCTTAATAACTGAAGGTTTAGATAATTGAAAAATTATTACGAGCTAGCCTAATTTAGTCTTATGTCTATCGGAATTTTAGGAAAGAAATTGGGCATGTCCCAACTTTTCGATGATAAAGGTAATTCGGTACCAGTTACTCTTATAGAGGCTGGTCCTTGCCGAGTCACTCAATTGAAAACAACTGCTTTGGATGGTTATACCGCCGTTCAGATAGGTTATGGCTTGTCCAAAGAGAAGCATTTAAGCAAACCTGAAAAAGGACACTTATTGAAATCAGGTGAAGAACTTTTAAAGCATTTAAAAGAATATAGGGTTGAAGAAACTTCATCTTATGAAATCGGAAAACAAATAACTGTAAAAAACTTTGAGATTGGTCAAAAAGTTGATATCAGTGGCAAATCTATGGGTAGAGGTTTTGCAGGTTACCAGAAAAGACATGGTTTTAGCAGAGGTCCTATGAGTCATGGTTCAAAAAATCATAGAGCACCAGGATCTACAGGAGCAGGAACAACTCCAGGTAGAATTTATCCAGGGAAAAGAATGGCAGGAAGATATGGAGGAAAACAGATAACTACCAAAGGATTGTTAGTTCTAAAAATTGATGATCAGAAGAATTTGCTTGTAGTAAAGGGTTCTGTTCCAGGTAAGCCCGGCTCAATTGTCAACATCAAGCCAAATAATGTTGTAGGCAAAAAAGGAGGTGAAAAATCATGACAACACTTGAAACTTTAAAGTGGGATGGTAAAAAATCAGGCAAAGTTACTCTTGATTTAGCAGTTGCTAAAGAAACTTCTTCGGCAGACTTAATCCATAGAGCAGTCCTTAGACAGCTAGCAAATAAAAGACAAGGGACAGCATCAACTTTGACAAGATCTGAAGTGCGCGGGGGCGGTAGAAAGCCATACAAACAAAAAGGTACAGGAAGAGCTCGTCAAGGATCAATAAGGACACCCTTAAGACCTGGTGGCGGAATTATTTTTGGACCGAAGCCACGTTCTTACAATCTTGATATGAATCGTAAGGAACGTAGATTAGCTCTTAGAACAGCTCTTATGTCCAGAGTATCTGATATCAAGGCTGTTGAAGATTTTGGATCTACTTTAAAGCAGCCTAAAACGAGTGATATCATAAATGGCCTTGCTCGATTAGGTATACAAAAAACTGAAAAAGTTTTGGTTATTCTTGATAGCCCTTCCGATATTATAAAAAAATCCATTAATAATATTGAGAAAGTAAAATTAATCGCCGCCGATCAATTAAATGTATTTGATATTCTAAATGCCAATAAATTGGTAATAGGTCAATCAGCGATAGATAAAATTCAGGAGGTTTATGCATCATGAGTAAATTATTCGATTCTCGTTTAGCCGATGTAATACGAAAGCCAGTTATTACTGAAAAAGCTACAAATGCACTAGATCTTAACCAATACACTTTCGAAGTAGATCATAGAGCGGCTAAACCACAAATAAAGGCAGCTATTGAAGCCTTGTTCAGTGTTAAAGTCATAGGAGTTAACACTATGAATCCTCCTAGGAGAACAAGAAGAGTCGGGAAATTTTCCGGTAAACGTTCTCAGGTCAAGAAGGCAATTGTACGTCTTGCTGAAGGAGACAAAATCCAACTATTTCCAGAATCTTAAGGAGTTTTAATCATGGCAATACGTAAATTTAAACCTTATACACCTGGCACTAGGCAGAGAGTAGTTACTGACTTTAGTGAAATCACAAGTGCAAAACCTGAAAGATCACTAATAGTTTCAAAACATAGAGTTAAAGGCAGGAATAATCGTGGAGTTATCACTTGTCGTCATCGTGGAGGTGGTCACAAAAGGCAATATAGATTGGTCGACTTTAGAAGAGATAAAAGAAATATCAACGCTAAAGTTGCAGCTATACACTACGATCCTCATAGAAATGCAAGGTTGGCACTTCTATTTTACGAAGATGGAGAGAAAAGATATATTATCGCTCCAGCAGGAGTAAAAGTCGGACAAAATGTCATTTCTGGAGAAAGTGTTCCAATTGAAGATGGCAATGCAATGCCGCTTTCTGTTATGCCATTAGGATCTAGTGTTCATTGTGTTGAGTTATACGCAGGTAGGGGTGCTCAAATGGTTAGATCCGCAGGAGCTAGTGCTCAAGTTATGGCAAAAGAGGGAGATTATGTTGCTTTAAAACTCCCATCTACTGAGGTAAGACTTGTAAGAAAAGAATGCTACGCAACTCTTGGTGAAGTAGGTAATTCTGAAATAAGAAATACTAGCTTAGGTAAAGCAGGAAGAAGAAGATGGCTTGGAAGAAGGCCTCAAGTAAGAGGTAGTGTAATGAACCCATGTGATCATCCACATGGAGGAGGAGAGGGAAAAGCACCAATTGGTAGAGCAGGTCCAGTTACTCCATGGGGTAAACCAGCTCTTGGACTAAAGACACGTAAAAAGAACAAACCAAGTAATAAATTAGTTGTTCGAAGACGTCGTCGCGTTTCTAAGAGGAGTAGAGGAGGAAGAGACTCTTGATTACTTCATTTATTATTTCAATTTCTATTACATAATCATGGGACGTTCACTAAAAAAAGGACCTTTTATAGCAGATAGCCTGCTCAAGAAGGTAGAAAAACAAAATACCGATAATGACAAGTCTGTTATCAAAACTTGGTCAAGATCCTCTACGATTTTACCTTTAATGATCGGTCACACAATCGCTGTACATAATGGCAAGGCTCACATTCCAGTATTTATTACTGAACAAATGATTGGTCATAAACTCGGTGAATTTGCTCCTACACGCACTTACCGAGGTCATATAAGAGATAAGAAAGGAGCAAAATCATGACAAAAACACCTGAAACAACAAAAACAGCGATTGCTCATGGGAATTATGTTCGCGGATCAGCCTCTAAAGTAAGAAGAGTTTTGGATCAGATAAGGGGCAGATCTTATAGAGATGCATTGATTATGTTGGAATTTATGCCTTACAGATCTACAGACCCCATTACTAAAGTTCTAAGATCTGCTGTTGCTAATGCAGAACATAACCTTGGAATGGATCCATCTACCCTAGTTATTTCCTCTGCATGGGCTAATAGTGGTCCAGTAATGAAAAGGTATAGACCTAGAGCTCAAGGTCGAGCTTTTTCAATTAAAAAACAGACTTGCCACATCAGTATTTCTGTAGAGTCTGCTCCTACTCAAACTAATGCGGAGGTACAAAACTAATGGGACATAAAATACATCCTTCTGGACTAAGATTAGGAATTACACAAGAGCATCGCTCTAAGTGGTTTGCTACATCTAAAACATATCCAATTCTTCTCCAAGAAGATTTTAAAATTCGTACCTTCATACAAAAAAAATATGGAGCAGCAGGAATTAGCGATGTCTTAATAGCAAGAAAAGCTGACCAACTGGAACTTGAATTAAAAACAGCAAGACCAGGAGTTATAGTTGGAAGACAAGGAAGTGGCATTGAAGAATTAAGATCTGGCATTCAAAAAACTATAGGTGATAGAACAAGGCAAGTCAGAATCAACGTTGTTGAAGTTGAACGTGTAGACGCTGATGCTTTTTTACTAGCTGAATATATTGCTCAACAACTAGAAAAAAGAGTCGCCTTTAGAAGAACTATTAGGATGGCCTTACAAAGGGCTCAAAGGGCTGGAGTTTTAGGTCTTAAAATTCAAGTAGGGGGAAGATTGAATGGTGCTGAAATAGCTAGAACTGAATGGACTAGAGAAGGTAGAGTACCTTTACATACTTTGAGAGCTGAAATTGACTACGCAACACGTGAAGCTAATACAACTTACGGTGTTTTAGGCATTAAAGTTTGGGTTTTCAAAGGTGAAGTTCTCCCTAAAGAAGAACAAACAATACCTGCGGGTGCGAGCCCTAAGAGGAAAGCTAGTAGAAGACCTCAGCAATTTGAGGATCGTTCAAATGAGAATTCATAGGAGGTATAACAATGCTTAGTCCAAAACGTACTAAATTCCGTAAACAACATAGAGGCAGAATGAGGGGTGTAGCCTCAAAAGGTAATACTATTGCATTCGGTCAATTTGCTCTCCAAGCTCAAGACTGTGGTTGGGTAACTGCACGTCAGATTGAAGCAAGCAGAAGAGCTATGACTAGATATATCAAACGTGGTGGTCAAATCTGGATAAGAATATTTCCTGATAAACCCGTAACCATGAGACCTGCCGAAACCAGAATGGGTTCTGGTAAAGGTAATCCAGAGTTTTGGGTCGCAGTTGTAAAACCTGGAAGAATACTTTTTGAAATGGGTGGTGAGGATATCACTGAGGAAACTGCAAAAGAAGCTATGCGTCTGGCTCAATACAAACTTCCTGTAAAAACTAAATTTATCTCCATTGATAAAAATCTAGAAAATTCCTCCCAAGAAAATACAAAAAATAGTAAAAAATCTCAAGAGGAGGTTAAACAATGAAAAACTCAGAGTCACTCAAGGAATTTAAAAAATTAAATTCTGAACAAATTACTGAAAAGATTGACCAATTACGAAAAGATCTTTTTGACTTGAGATTCAAGCAAGCTACAAGACAGCTGAATGAAACTCATAAATTTAAAATTATCAAGAAACAAGTTGCGCAATTACTCACTCTCAGTAAGAGTCAATCTGCTTCTAAAACAACTTCTGATTAATTATTAGTTATGGCACTTAAAGAAAGAATTGGTACTGTTGTAAGCGACAAAATGGATAAAACAGTTGTTGTTGCTGTTATTAACAGATATCCACATCCCACTTATAAAAAAATTGTAAGTAGAACTACTCGATATAAGGCGCATGATCCAGAGAATACATGCGTTTTAGGTGATCGAGTTAAAATTAGAGAAACTAGACCGCTTAGTGCTCATAAAAGATGGGCCATAGAAGAGATTCTCAATAAAACAAGTCAGGCTAAGGAGGTTAAAAAATGATTCAACAAGAAACTTATTTAACAGTTGCCGATAACAGCGGAGCAAAAAGACTCCAATGTATTAGGGTTTTAGGTTCTAATAGAAGGTATGCACATGTCGGGGATGTAATCGTAGCAACTGTAAAAGATGCTCTTCCTAACATGGGAGTTAAGAAATCTGAAGTTGTTAAAGCTGTTATCGTCAGAACTAAAGCAACATTAAGGAGAAATACTGGTAATTCAATCAGATTTGATGACAATGCGGCAGTATTGATTAATGAAGATAAGAATCCAAAAGGTACTAGAGTCTTTGGTCCTGTAGCTAGAGAACTGCGGGATAAAAATTATACAAAGATTGTTTCTCTTGCTCCGGAGGTGATTTAAATGTTGGATTCATTAAAGCAAAAGAAAAATTTCCAGAGAATAAAAATGAGAATCAAAACTGGAGATTTGGTAAAAGTAATTAATGGCAAGGACAAAGGGAAAACTGGTGAAGTTTTAAAAACTATCCCTCTTGAAAATAGAGTAGTTGTAAAGGGAATTAACCTTAGGACCAAACATGTAAAACCAACTCAGGAAGGAGAAACTGGAAGAATTCTTACAGAAGAAGCATCTTTACATGCATCAAATGTAATGTTTTTTTCAAAGGATAAAAATCTTACAAGTAAGATTGAATACTTTATTGATAAAGAGGGGGTTAAGAAAAGAAGATTGAAGAAAACTGGTGAAGTAATTGATTAATTTTTCATCAGAAACCAGATTTCAACTTTTTCTAATTTATCAATTCTGACAAAGACCAGAATTAACAAAAAATTATGACTCTAAAAAATCGCTACAAAGAATCAATAAGACCAAAACTTTTAAAGGACCTTGGTCTTAAAAATATTCATCAAGTACCTAAAGTTGTCAAAGTCAACGTTAACAGAGGTCTTGGTGAAGCAGCTTCGAATTCGAAAGCTCTTGAAGCCTCTTTAAATGAAATGGCAACAATTACAGGACAAAAGGCTTTAGTAACTAGGGCCAAAAAAGCTATCGCGGGTTTTAAAATTCGTGAGGGTATGCCTATTGGTTGTACTGTAACTTTGAGAGGAGACAGGATGTATTCTTTTTTGGAGAGATTTATAAATCTTGCTTTACCAAGAATAAGAGACTTTAGAGGAGTTAATCCAAAAAGTTTTGATGGGAGAGGTAATTACACCGTTGGCGTGAAAGAGCAATTGATTTTTCCTGAAATCTCTTTTGATAAAATAGATTCAATAAGAGGTATGGATATAACTATTGTCACTAGTGCAAAATCAGATCAAGAAGGTAAAGCTCTTTTGCAGGAGTTAGGAATGCCTTTTAGTAAGAATTAAATTAAAACTATGTCAAATCACGATCCTATTTCAGATATGCTAACTCGAATTAGAAATGCGAGTCAAAAAAAGCATACAACCACAACAATCCCAGGTTCAAAAATGTCCTTAAGTATCGCCAAAGTACTTCAAAAAGAGGGATTCATTTCTGATATTAATGAGGAAGGTGAAGGTTATAAATCACAAATAATACTCGGCCTCAAATATAGTGGAAAAAACAAATTTCCTACTATTCGATCTATGCAAAGAGTTAGTAAACCTGGTTTGAGAATATATAAGAATACTAGAGGTTTACCAAAAGTTCTTGGAGGTCTTGGAGTTGCCATAATATCAACTTCTAAAGGCGTAATGAGTGATCGCGATGCTAGAAAGCAAGGCATTGGTGGCGAAGTCCTCTGCTATGTTTATTAAGGAGAATTAATTATGTCAAGAATCGGAAAAACACCAGTACTTATTCCAGAGAAAGTTACAGTTGATTTTGATGGATTAACAGTTACAGTTAAGGGCCCAAAGGGTGAGTTAAAACGTCTCATGCCTGAGGGGGTTAGTTTTGATAAGAAAGATAATACTGTTGTCGTAAGTCCTACCACAACCAAAATACATTCAAGGCAGAGACATGGTTTATGTAGAGCTTTAATTGCAAATATGGTTGAAGGAGTTACTCAAGGTTTTTCAAAGAAACTAGAAATTGTAGGCGTTGGATCAAGAGCACAAGTAAAAGGTAAAAATCTAGTTGTAAGTGCAGGATATAGTCATCCTGTAGAAATGATCCCCCCTGATGGTATAACATACAAAGTTGAGAGTAATACAAACGTTACCGTATCTGGAATTGATAAGGAAATTGTTGGCAATGAAGCAGCAAAAATCAGATCAATTAGACCTCCAGAGCCATATAAAGGAAAAGGAATTAAATACCATGATGAGAGAATTCTCAGAAAAGCTGGTAAATCTGGCAAAAAATAATTCCAATTAAAAAAATGACCAAACTTTCCAGGAAATTACAAACCCAAAAAAGACATAGAAGATTAAGAAGATTCTTAATTGGAGATGCAACGCGTCCAAGATTGTCTGTTTTTCGCTCTAATAACCATATTTATGCTCAGGTTATAGATGATAGTGCTCAAACAACTATTTGCTCAGCTTCAACTGTTGATAAAGAACTAAGAGAAAAATCTGAGAAATTACCTTCTGATTGTAATTCTTCTTCCATTGTTGGAAAATTATTAGCAAAGAGAGCGATAAAAAAAGGTATTAAGCAAGTAATTTTTGACCGTGGAGGTAATTTATATCACGGTAGAGTAAAGGCACTTGCAGATGCAGCTCGTGAAGCTGGCCTAGAATTTTAACTCTTAATTTTTTACTATGACTGACACTCCAACAAAACAAGAAATTCAATCCAAGAACGATAATGTTCCTGGAGCTGCGCCCGTAGAACAAAAAAAGAATAATCGTAATGATCGAAAAAGAAATAGAAGAGGTGATTCAAAAAATTTAGAGAGAGATTCTGATTGGCAAGAAAGAGTTGTTCAAATTCGACGCGTTTCTAAGACTGTTAAGGGGGGGAAAAAAATGAGTTTTAGAGCAATTGTTGTAGTAGGTAACGAAAAAGGTCAAGTTGGAGTTGGAGTTGGTAAAGCAGGGGATGTTATTGGTGCAGTGAGAAAGGGAGTTTCAGATGGTAAAAAGAATCTTGTGAGGGTTCCTTTAACCCCAAATAATTCAATACCGACTTTATCTTTAGGTCGAGATGGTGCTGCTAATGTTCTAATTAGACCAGCTGCCCCAGGTACAGGTGTAATTGCTGGTGGTTCAATAAGAACAGTTTTAGAATTAGCCGGCATAAAAAATGTTTTAGCAAAAAGATTGGGTAGTAAAACACCTTTGAATAATGCTAGAGCTGCTATGGTAGCTCTTTCTCAATTAAGAACACACAAATCTGCCTCTAGGGAGAGAGGCATCTCACTTGAACAGCTCTATTCTTAAAATTATGACTTCAACATTAAATACACTTAAATCAAACTCTGGCTCGAGAAAGAAAAAATTAAGAAAGGGTAGAGGAATTGCAGCCGGTCAGGGTGCATCATGTGGTTTTGGAATGAGAGGACAAAAGTCACGTTCTGGAAGACCTACACGTCCAGGTTTTGAAGGTGGCCAAATGCCTTTATATAGAAGAGTTCCAAAATTAAAGCACTTTGAAATAATTAATCAAAAGAACTTTTCCATAATTAATTTAGAAAAATTAAATGATTTCAAAGATAACGATACTGTTAACCTAGATTCACTAGTTAAGAAAGGATTAATCTTCAAGCCCAAATTTCCTTTAAAAATCCTTGGTAACGGAAAACTTAATGTAAAGCTAAAAGTCCAAGCTCATGCATTTACGAAAGTTGCAAAACAAAAAATTGAGGACGCTGGTGGATCCTGCGAGCTTATAAATAATAAATAAATTTACTAAAAATTTAGGTAAGCTTCAAAATGTTTGTCAACAAAAGTAGAAATCCTAGCGCTTCTGAAATACTTTCCCAATTATTTTTAAATAAAGAGCTAAGGAGCAGAGTTTTAACTACTCTAGGTCTCCTCCTTTTAGTAAGACTTGGTATATATATCCCTATGCCTGGTATTGATAGGGTTGCTTTTAAAAGTTTTATAGATCAGGGGGGGCAATTAATAGGTTTTTTAGACATTTTTACTGGAGGAGGAATTTCAACTTTAGGAATATTCGCATTAGGCATACTTCCCTTTATCAACGCATCAATTATTATTCAGCTTCTCACAGCTTCATTGCCTGTGCTTGAAGATTTACAAAAAAATGAAGGAGAAGCGGGAAGAAGAAAAATTGCTCAAATAACTAGATATGTTTCATTAGGATGGGGTTTTTTGCAAAGTATAATTTTTTCCTTAATTCTCAAACAATATGCTATTCAGGGAATAAGTGAAACTACATTTGTCCTGCAAACCTCCATTGCCTTAGTTACTGGCTCAATGTTAGTAATGTGGTTTAGTGAAATTATTACGGAGAAAGGGATAGGTCAAGGAGCTTCATTGGTAATTTTTTTGAATATTGTTTCGACTTTACCTAAGGCTCTAAGTTCAACCATTGAAAAAGCTCAAACTGGCGATAGAGGAGATGTTTTAGGTATAGCAGTTTTACTTGGAGTATTTTTACTGACAATTGTTGGGATCATTTTTGTCCAAGAGGGAGCAAGGCGCATTCCTATTGTTAGTGCAAAAAGGCAGATAGGAAATTCAACACTACTTCCTACAAGGCAAAGTTATTTACCTTTGAAATTAAATGCAGGAGGAGTCATGCCTATCATATTTGCATCTGCTTTAATCTTTTTACCTATAACTATTGCAAATGTTACGGGTAATCCAGTCTTAATCAAGTTAGCCAGTAGTTTAAATCCAGGATCTTCTAATCCATGGCCATATGCTCTTACATTCTTCTCCTTGATTTTGGGGTTCTCCTATTTTTATGCATCTCTTACTATCAATCCAGTTGATGTAGCTTCAAATTTAAAGAAAGGAGGAGTAGCGATTCCAGGAGTTAGACCAGGAACAAATACAGCCAACTACCTATCAGGTATACAAAATAGGTTGACTTTATTGGGAGGATTATTTCTGGGTTCAGTAGCTATAATCCCAGCTGCAGTAGAAAGAGCTACTAATGTTCAGACCTTTCAAGGTTTAGGAGCAACTTCATTGCTTATTCTTGTGGGTGTTGCTATTGATACTGCTAAGCAAATTCAAACTTATGTTATTTCACAAAGGTATGAGGGACTAATTAACAATTAATGAAGAAACATATACTATTTTTAGGAGCTCCTGGAGCAGGGAAAGGGACTCAAGCAGAATTGCTTAGTCAAAGTAATTCTTATTTACACCTTTCTACTGGTGAATTATTAAGAAAAGAAATCGAAATGAATACTGCCCTTGGTATTCAGGTAAAGGATATTATGAATCGAGGGGAACTTGTTAGTGATGAACTTGTATTAAAGATCGTTAGACAAAATTTAGTCGAGGATAATAGTGGTTGGATTCTAGATGGTTACCCAAGAAATTTATCTCAAGCAAATTCATTGAATGAAGTCTTGAATGAAATAAATCAACCTTTGGAATTAGTTTTTTATTTAGATATTCCAGAAGAAGTACTAATTAAGCGTTTGCTTTTAAGAGGGAGAAAAGATGATACGGAAGAGACAATCAGAACAAGAGTTGATATTTATAAAAAAACTACAGAACCATTAATTGAATATTTTAAGGATCTCTCATTGTTAGAATATATTGATGCTGATAGAGATTTAAAAACCATTTCCTCTGATATCAAACAAAAAATGGCTTGATGATGATGTAGAATATAGTATTAACGTTTTATTTGTTAAACCCCTATGAAGGTCAGATCTTCAGTCAAAAAAATTAGTCCTGACGATCAGATCGTGAGGAGAAGAGGTAAAATCTATGTTATTAACAAGAAAAGACCTCGCAATAAACAGCGTCAGGGTTAAATTTAAACCCTCAAATTCAAACTTTTACTTATTCAAAAAACGTGGCCAGGATTGCAGGAATTGACATACCTCGCGAAAAGCGAGTTGAAATTGCACTTACATACGTCTATGGAATTGGTTTAACGAGATCAAAGCTAATTCTCGCTAATACGGGTGTAAACCCTGATACTCGTGTCAAAGACCTTTCAGATTCTGATGTGCAAAAACTAAGAGGTGCCACAGAAGAATTCACTTTAGAAGGTGATTTGAGAAGAAAAGAGGGAATGGCTTTAAAACGTCTACAAGATATAGGGTGTGTAAGAGGAAGGAGACATAGAATGAGTCTTCCAGTAAGGGGTCAAAGAACTAGAACCAATGCAAGAACAAGACGGGGTTCTAGGAAAACAGTTGCTGGAAGAAAAAAATAAATAACTAAATCTATTTACAAATTGAAGTATTAACTTAAAACATTATGGCTGCTACAGTAAAAAAAACAGGTTCAAAGAAATCTAAACGTAATGTACCTAATGGTGTGGTACATATCCAAAGCACATTTAATAATACTATCGTCTCAATTACTGATACCTCTGGTCATGTAATTTCTTGGTCTTCTGCAGGCGCAAGTGGATTTAAAGGAGCTAGGAAAGGTACGCCATTTGCTGCTCAAACAGCTGCCGAAGCTGCAGCTAGAAGAGCACTTGATCAAGGCATGAGACAAATAGAAGTATTAGTTAGAGGGCCTGGCGCAGGTAGGGAAACGGCCATAAGAGCTTTACAAGTGGCCGGATTAGAAATAACTCTAATAAGAGATGTAACTCCATTACCTCATAATGGATGTAGAAGACCTAAACGAAGACGCGTTTAGGCCTTAACCATTCTCAACCCCCCCCCCCCAAAAAAAACTCTTAACCTTATTATTTTCCGTGTTGCAATACCAGATTGACAGAATCGACCATCAAATAGCAGATGATCGCTCCCAAACAGGAACTTTTTTAATTGGCCCTCTAGAAAGGGGACAAGCTACAACTTTGGGTAATTCCCTTAGAAGAGTCCTTATGGGAGGACTTGAAGGGAGCGCAGTTACTGCAGTAAGAATAGCAGGAATTAATCATGAATATGCCACTATTCCTGGAGTTAGAGAAGACGTTTTAGATATTCTTCTTAATTGCAAGCAACTATCAATAAATAGTTCAAATCCAGAGCTCGAAATCGGTAGGTTAGTAGCGAGTGGTCCAATGGAGGTGAAGGCAAATGACATCCAATTCTCTTCTCAAGTTGAAATTGTTGATGGTGAAAAACCGATTGCGACTATCCAGGAGGGTCATAACTTAGAGTTGGAAATCCATGTTGAAAGAGGTGTTGGATATAGACCCGTAGACCGTAAGAATGAAGAGACAACTGCAATTGATTTACTTCAAATAGATGCTGTTTTTATGCCAGTTAAGAGAGTGAATTTTACGATTGATGAAACTGCCGTAGCAGAAGGCGGAACGGGAAGAGAAAGATTAAAAATGGAAGTCGTAACAGATGGTTCAACAAGTCCTGATGATGCTATTGCTGAAGCTGCAAATCAGTTAATAGAACTTTTTCAACCCCTTGCTACTGTCACAATGGTTGAGGAAATTCCTGAAGAACCTGAACCATCTCCTGAAGCTCAAATTCCTCTAGAGGAACTAAACTTGTCCGTTAGAGCATATAATTGTTTAAAAAGGGCGCAAGTTAACTCAGTTTCGGATTTAATGGGCTTCAGTTATGAAGATCTTCTTGAAATTAAGAACTTTGGCTCTAAATCTGCAGATGAGGTTATTGAGGCTCTTGAGCGCATCGGCATTTCTATTCCGCAAAGCAGAACATCTGTTTAACAATTTTAAAGATTATGAGACACCAACTTAGAATTCCATTATTAAGTAAACCCGCTGACCAGAGAAAAGCACTTCTAAGAGGTTTAACTACACAACTAATTAGGGAAGGTAGAGTAACTACTACAAAAGCTCGTGCTAAAGCTTTAAGAAATGAAGCTGAAAGAATGATTTCACTCGCCAAAGAGGGAAGTTTGTCTTCTAGGAGAAGGGCTATTGGATATATTTATGATAAAAAATTAGTTCATTCATTATTTGAAAAAGCAAAGGAAAGATATGGAGACAGAGATGGTGGTTATACACGCATAGTAAGAACTGTATCTAGAAAAGGTGATAACGCACAGATGGCCATAATAGAGCTTGTTTAAGTTAGTTAATTAAAGGGGCTTTTACTAAAAAATAACTTTTGAAAAGGGTAGCTTTACTAGTCCAATATGATGGATCTCATTATTCAGGTTGGCAAAAACAAAAAAATGCCACTACTGTTCAAGAAATTTTAGACAGAGCTCTCTTCAAGATTACGAATCATAAAGTAAAGACTTTTGCAGCAGGTAGGACTGATGCTGGGGTTCATGCATCAGGTCAAGTAGTACACTTTGATGTTGATTGTGTTGTTCCAGGAAATAGTTATTCTGATGTCTTAAATAGTTTTTTACCCTCATCAATTAGGATCTTGGAATCAGTTGAGGTAAAAGATAGTTGGCATGCATGCTACTCAGCAATGTATAGACATTATCGATATGTCATTAATAACAGTAAATTCCCAAACTTGTTCATCAATAATTGGTCATGGCATAGATATCAAAAAGTATTAGATGAAGTTTTAATGTTAAGTGCATCTAGGAAAATGATAGGAGAACATGATTTTTTTGCTTTTCAGAAAACTGGTAGTAATAGAAACAACTCAATTACAAAAATAAAAAATATAGATATTAAGAGAGTAGAAGATTTGATTTTTGTTGATATTAAAGCTACTGGTTTTCTATATGGAATGGTCCGCTTAATTATTGGTCAACTAGTTTTAGTTGGAGAAAACAAAATATCCCCAGAAATTTTTACAGATAGATGGGTAAACAAAAAGAAAAATGATGTTAAAGAATCTGCTCCAGCTAAGGGGTTATGTTTTGTAAATGCTGTTTATGAAGAAAATGTTTTTAAAAAGATTAATAACAATGATTTTTTCCCTGTATTTTTAATTAAGGGTTTTTCTTAGGTAAGGTTTAATTAAGCGAATTTTTTGTGTAAATCGTTCAAAACTGTTGTTTATTATTCCTTTAATAAGGTAGAATTTAAGACTAATTAAGATTTATTTGCAGAAATTTGGTAAATGAATAAAACAATTACTCCATCTTTAGAAACAATTGAAAGAAATTGGTTTTTAGTTGACGCAAAAGACAAGACGCTTGGTAGACTTGCTACAGAAATTGCAACTGTATTGAGAGGTAAGAATAAACCAACATTCTCACCTCATCTAGATACTGGAGATTTTGTTATTGTAGTAAATGCCGAGAAAGTTGAGGTAACAGGTAAAAAGGCATCACAAAAATTGTATAGGAGACATTCTGGAAGACCAGGAGGAATGAAAATTGAAAAATTTGAGTCTTTACAAGAAAGAATTCCTGAAAGAATCATCGAGCAAGCTGTTAAAGGCATGCTGCCTCATAACTCTTTAGGAAGACAGCAATTTAAAAAACTAAAAGTTTATAAAGGTGCTGATCATCCTCATGCTGCTCAGAATCCTGTATTATTAAATAATTAATTTATCAAAATGAATAGTCAAATAAAAAACAAAGCTGTGTATTGGGGAACTGGAAGAAGAAAAACTTCAGTAGCTAGAGTTCGCTTGATTCCAGGAAATGGACAAATAAAAATTAATGGTCGTGCTGGAGATGATTACTTAAACTTTAATCCCCTGCACTTAAATTCAATAAAAGCACCTTTGCAAACATTAGGTCTTGAAAATTCTTATGATATTCTGGTAAATGTTTTTGGTGGTGGATTGACTGGTCAAGCAGATGCTATAAAGCAAGGTGCAGCTCGAGCACTTTGTGAATTATCTCCTGACAATAGGAAACCGCTAAAAACGGAAGGCCATCTTAGTAGAGATCCTAGAGCTAAGGAAAGAAGAAAATATGGTCTTAAAAAAGCAAGAAAAGCTCCTCAATTCTCTAAACGTTAAAGCAATTTAAATTATGCCAAAATCAGAAATACACCCAAAATGGTATCCAGATGCAAAAGTTATTTGTAATGGAGAAGTTGTAATGACAACTGGCTCAACGCAGCCTGAATTACATGTTGATGTATGGAGTGGTAATCATCCCTTCTTCACTGGAACTCAGAAGATTCTTGATACAGAAGGTAGGGTTGATAGGTTTATGAAAAAATATGGCATGGGTTCAGCTAATTCAGCTACATCAAAAGAGCAAAAAGAAGAAAAAGATTCTAAAAAATAGAATTTTCAAAAATTAAGCACAATTTCAATTGGAATACTCAACATTAATTGCAAGGTTGAAAACTGCTTCAGAAAGTTTTGAAAATTTGGAAGTGCAACTTGCAGATCCTGATATAGCTAATGATCCAAAAAAATTAGAATCAATAGCAAGAGAAAGGTCAAAATTGGAACCTTTAGTGATTGATTTTAATAAGTTGCTTGATACTGATAAAGAAATAGAAGACTCAAAAAATCTACTAAAAGAGAATAGAAATGATAAAGAAATGGAATCTTTGATAAATGAGGAGTTAATAAATCTAGAGGAATCTAAGAGTGAACTGATTCAAAAAACTACAATCGCCTTATTGCCAAAAGACCCAAGAGATGAAAGAAGTGTAATGTTAGAAATCAGAGCCGGCGCTGGAGGTAACGAGGCTTGTATCTGGGCAGGTGATTTAGCAAGAATGTATGAAAGATATGGACAAAAAATTGGATGGTCTGTAAAACCTGTTAGTGCTTCCGAGTCAGATATGGGTGGATTTAAGGAGTTAGTTATCTCCGTTAAAGGAGATGCTGTATATAGTCAACTTAAATTTGAGGCTGGTGTACATAGAGTCCAAAGAGTTCCAGCTACTGAATCTCAAGGTAGAGTTCACACCTCCACTGCTACAGTGGCCGTTATGCCTGAGGCTGATCCTGTTGAGGTTAAAATTGATCCAACAGATCTAGAGGTTGGAACAGCAAGATCAGGAGGTGCAGGGGGACAAAATGTTAATAAGGTAGAGACAGCTATTGATCTTCTACACAAGCCTACAGGAATAAGAGTTTTTTGTACTCAAGAGAGATCACAATTGCAAAATCGCGAACGAGCAATGGAAATTTTAAGAGCTAAATTGTATGAAATTCAATTAAAAGAAGCTAATGCAAAAGAGAGGTCACAAAGGCTTTCCCAAGTTGGAACAGGTGATAGAAGTGAAAAAATCAGAACTTACAATTTTAAAGATAACAGGACAACTGATCATAGATTAGGTTCCAATTTTTCTCTTGAGCCAATTCTTGCTGGTCAATTAGAAGAAGTTATTAATGCATGCATAGCGCAAGAACAAAAAAGAATGATGGAAGATTTTAATAAAGAAGTAAATTGAGATTTTTTATTAGATTGCAACCCCTATTACGTATTTACTCCATTCTTTATGCCTGCCAGAGTCAATTTGTCTTGTAGCTTCAAAATTGAGATTACTTAATGGACGATAAGGCTTACGTTTTAAGGGCATATTTGCCTCTTCGGGGGTTCGATTACCTTTTTGTACATTACATCTAAGACATGCTGTAGTAACATTTTCCCAGTTATCCGTTCCACCTCTGCTTCTCGGTAAAACATGATCTATTGATAGGTCACTACCCCTATAGTTACAATATTGGCAAGCATTATTATCTCTCAAAAGAATATTTTTTCTTGTTAAAGAAACCTCTCTAAAAGGAACTTTGACGTAGTAACGAAGTCTTATAACTGTCGGTAACTTTTTCCCGTTATGTATTGAATATGTTTTATCTTCCTCTAAGCTTTCTGCTTTACCTTTAATCATCAAAATTACCGCTCTTCGCCAGGAAGTGATGTTTAAAGGTTCATAAGATGCATTTAAAACTAGAGTCTGGCCCATGCCAAAATTCAATTTACATGTCATGCTAACTGTATATTTCTATAAGCGCATATATTTGTGCAAAGTTAATGCAAAATAGGCAAACAGATCAGGTATTTAATTTTGACAAATTTCCAAATTCTGAAAGAGATATAGATCTAAAACAAAGAGCATGGATTGAAGTTAAAGGTATAGCAATAGAAACAAACGTTAGACAGTTAAGATCAAGATTAAGTAAAAATTGTCAATTTATGGCAGTCGTTAAAGCTGATGGGTATGGACATGATGCGAAATTAGTATCAGAGTATGCTATCAAAGGTGGAGCATCTCAATTAGGTGTTGCCACATTAAATGAAGGCATTAAGCTTCGTACTTCTGGAGTTAAAAAACCAATTCTTATCCTCGGAAATCTTTACACGAAAAGGGATCTTATTATATGTTTTAAAAATGATCTTATGCCAACTATCAGTAGTATAAGAGAATGCTTAATTTGCAATAACATTGGTAAGCACTTTGGTTTGAAATTCCCTCTACATCTTAAAGTTGATACTGGGATGTCAAGATTAGGATTTGAATACAATAAATTTGTTCAGCAATTTGAAAACATTAAATCTTTTGACAATATTTCTATTGAGGGAATATATAGTCATTTATCATCTGCAGATGAACTCAACTCATTAGATCCAAAAAGTATTACACAATTACAAAGGTATAAGTTTCAGGAATTATTAAAGCAAATTAATGTTGATAGAAATAAAAATATCAAGATTCATTTGGCTAATTCAGCGGGAATGCTTCTTGATAAAAATTTCCATTTTCATATGGTACGTGTTGGATTATCTATGTATGGATATAAACCTTTGTCAAAATTAAATAAAAATTTATTGCTTAAGCCAGCTTTATCTTTGAAGGTCAAAGTAGCTTTTATAAGAACTATTGAAAAAGGTATAAGTGTAAGTTATGGAGGCAAATTTGTAAGTCATAGAAAAACTAAGTTAGCTATATTAAGTATTGGTTATGCCGATGGTGTACCAAGAAATCTTTCAGGAAAGATTAAAGTTATTTATAATAATAAATTTTATCCTCAAGTTGGATCTATAACTATGGACCAAATGATGGTAGACATAACAGATTCTAATGAAATTAAAGTTGGTAGTACCATGGTATTACTAGGATCTGATGGAGATAAAACAATTTCTCCTCTTGAATGGGCAAAAAAATCTAGTACTATCCCTTGGGAAATTCTTTGTTCTTTTAAAAATAGATTACCGAAAGTTCAAGTAGATTAGACATTTCGATTAAATAAAAAATTTTGAATGTTTGCATAAAAATTGATAATGTATAAGAACTGGAGAGGTGGCTGAGTGGTTGAAAGCGGCTCCCTGCTAAGGAGTTACAGGAGGTAACTTTTGTCGAGGGTTCGAATCCCTCCCTCTCCGTGTTTTTTTGTTTCGTGGAAGTTTATATGATTTCGTTGAAGATTCAAATTTATTGATACGAAGAACATCTAGGTTCGCGGTCATTCAACAATATAAGGAACAGGTGTAAACCCTAGTTATAGGGAGATGATCGAGAAGGGCGGTCATTAGAGAAATTCAGCACTTTTAAGGTCAAATGATCCCTTCAGTCACTCCAGGAGTATCTAGAAATTGCCAAAGAAGGTTGTAGGCAAATTCCACCAAAAAATTGCACTCTTAAAATAAGTAAAAACTCGATCTATATACCGTTAACTCCAACTTACTTCTGATTTACTTTTGACGTGATAAAACTGGCCAACTTCCTGTATCCTTCCTGTGATAAATGATCACCAAATGGTGCGTAATTACTTTTTTCATTTGGATTTAAGACAGAGGAACTGTCTAGAAACTCAATTGACAAACTCTTGCTGGTTTTTTGTAACAGCAATTTATATTCATTGTTTGCGTCATTTAGTGCCCAATAATTACTATTAGGTATGTATGCAACGTAAGGTGTGCATGATGTCTCGGAATTGCATATATCTTGAAGTTCACGAATTGCCTTAATGCTGGGATTGGAGCTCAAGGGGAATTTTTCGCCATTTATAAGTTTTTTAATTCTTGATTTCAATGGGTGGTTAATTCTTGATCTCAATGGGTAGAGAGTAAGCACTCGATATGCAAAACTGCCTTTGAATTTAGTATTATTTTCTCGAGAGGATTTTAATTTTTCTAATTTTGATTTTAGTTTTTCCACTATTTCTCGTTTATTTGTTGGGTAATGTTTTGATATGGTTTTATTTAGGATTGAAAGGTATTCATTTGATACATTAATAAAACCATTTGGATTGACTTCTGCAATTGGTTGTGAGGTGGATAGATGCCTTACAAGGGTTTCATTTAATCTCACACTATCATTTTCGTGAAATACTAGTATTGTTGAAAATTCTTTTCCCAAATGGGAAGAAATAATTGGTTTGACAACATTCTTTAAAAGTGAAATGTATTCGTAGGGTGAATTACTGCCAGTGCCTAAGTTGAGTGCGTTAGCATTAAGTAAGTTGGAAAATAACTCTGTTAAAACAAATTGTTTGTCAACACAAGCACCTTGAGTGAATGAGTCGCCAATAAAGAATGTTGCGCCCTTTTTTCTGATTTCATCCCAATTCTCGTCATTATTCCTTAGCCCAAATCTGTCGGACTTGAATGAGATAAGTCCATAACCTTCATTACAAAAGAATGTTTGGGTATAAGGAAGTGTGCCTATGGGGTAATATTTGGAACCAAGGAAATGCTCTCTAGTCTCCCCAGGATAATAAAACGGAAAAAACCCATTGCCAGCGCTTGTGATCTTTGCAGGATAATCGACATCTATACTTCTTTTTCGCTCGATCATTGAGATTTTCGTTTGTCTATTTGGCTGTATTATTTCAAGAGCTAGAGAAATGCTGATAAGTGAAGCACTTGTAGATATGAAAAAAAGAAAAAAATTGAGAATGATTATTTTCGTTTTCATCAAAAAATAGAGTAAATAAATGGCGCTACAACGGATCCCTGAGTGAACACAATAAGTGCTCCCATAAGAACAATCGTAATGATCAAAGGTGCTAACCAGTATTTTTTTCTAACTTTCATAAAGTCCCAAATGTCTTTAGCGAGATCAAACAATGCTTCCATATTTCAAAAAATGCGAGTGAGGTCTGTTTTATGATTTTTTCGGTTTTCTCGGTAAGTCTTCTCTTCTTTTAGTTTAGTTCGCAATGGATCATATCCAATAAGACGCATTACAAATGAAATAGGTAGAAGGACAAGGATGAAGACCAGTCCAAGAATAATATGACTATTAATCCATCCTAGGGTATGACCAAGTGCCATCCAACCTTTGTATGGATAGTAGAGAAGACGTGGAGAAGTAAGTCCAATTATTAATCCAAGAAATCCAACCCATAAAGTCCATTCCCTAAATCCATGACCCGTTAGTGCAGGAATCAACCAACCAATCAATAATGGGAATCCAAATCCAATTAGAAGTCCGAACTCTCTTAGTTTTTTTTTGGAAATTATTTCTTTCATGATCAATCGAGTTCAAACTCTTGCATCCAAGTTTCATCTTTTTCGACCTTGGGCTGCTCTCTCTTAAAGAGTACTTGATTTTGAAGAACCAATATATCCATCTCTGTTCTCATAAAGCATCTGTATGCATCTTGAGGGGTACACACAATGGGTTCGCCTCTCACATTGAATGATGTATTTACAATCGTAGGACATCCAGTTTTTCGTTTAAAAGCATTAATTAGTTCATAATATCTAGGGTTTGTTGTTTTATTAACTGTTTGAACTCTCGCAGAGTAATCGATATGGGTAATTGCAGGTAAAGAAGATCTTGGAATGTTGAGTTTTTCGATTCCAAAGAGTTTTTCTTGTTCATCGGTCATTCTCTTACAGAGTTCTTTTTTCAGAGGAGCAACTAATAGCATGTATGGACTCTTCACTGACATCTCAAATTGGTTGCTAACATCTTCCTCTAGAACAGAAGGAGCGAAGGGACGAAAACTTTCTCTATACTTGATCTTAAGGTTCATAATGCTTTGCATCTTTTGATTCCGCGGATCACCAATTATTGATCTCGCACCTAATGAACGAGGACCAAACTCCATTGGACCATTGAACCATCCTATGACATGCCCTTTGTCAAGTTCATTTGCAAGTTTATCAAATAACTCCTGATCATTATGGGTATGAAAGGGCGCGTTAATTTTTCTTAGGTATTCTATGACTTCATCATTTCCGAATTCAGGTCCTAAGTAAGTCCCCTTCATTGAGTCATTGGGATTAGCAGTACGTTCTTTTTGCTTGTATTGATGCCAACCAATAAGTGCCCCACCCAATGATGAACCAGCATCTCCACTCGCGGGTTGAATCCAAATATTATCAAATATATTTTCTCTTAAAAGTAAGCCATTAGCGACACAATTGAGTGCTACCCCTCCTGCAAGGCAAAGATTTTTTATACCAGTTTCCTCTCGAAGTGATCTCGCCAATTTAATTACAACTTCTTCAGTGACTGCCTGAATGGACGCCGCTATATCCATATGAAACTGCGATAACTCAGTTTCTCCTTTACGTGGTGATCTTCCAAATAGTTTGTGGAATTTTTTTGAAGTCATGCGAAAACCACGATGATATTTGAAATAACTAATATCAAGTTTGAAGGTCCCATCTTTTTTGATATCAATCAATTTGTCTTTGATTAATTTGGTATATTTAGGTTCTCCATAAGGAGCAAGACCCATTAATTTATATTCACCAGAATTAACCTTGAAACCACAATAGTAAGTAAAAGCAGAGTAAAGAAGACCAAGTGAGTGAGGAAAACTGATCTCCCAAAGAGGATCAATCACATTCTTTTTGCCCACCCATGTAGACGTAGTTGCCCACTCGCCTACTCCATCCATGCAAAGTATTACTGACTCATCAAATGGACTAGGGTAGAAGGCAGCAGCAGCATGAGAAAGGTGATGATCTGAGAATAAAAATTTTGGGATATGAGGTTTAGTATTTGGAACAAGCTCTTTTTGTAAGGATTTGAATTTGCGATTAAGTTCTGCTTTGAGAAATAATTTTTCTTTTAACCATACTTGCATTGCTGCAATAAATGACCGTAATCCTCTTGGAGCAACAGCAAGATATGTTTCTAATAATCTCTCAAAAGTTAGAAGTGGTTTCTCATAGTAGACAATCGTCTCAATATTTCTTAAGTCAATATTTTGTGATTTAAGAGTGTATCTTATTGCATTTATCGGAAATCTAGAATCATGTTTCTTTCTAGAAAATCTTTCTTCTTGAACTGCTACAATTATTTCTCCATTTTTTATTAGTGAAACAGCACTATCATGATAGAAACAAGATAAACCAAGGATATAATTACTCATAAAGTTTATTCAAGAACAGAATCTATTAAATCATTTAATTTATCTTAAATCCATAAATATATACTGAGGGAATTAAGTATATTTACTAATTTTGTAATTTTTACTTTAAGGGAATTAATTACACTTATTAATTGATAATTAAGACATTGAATCTTAGGGGGTAAAGTTAAGGTGTAATTATCAATCGATTAACTAAACTTAGTCCTAAAGCATGTCAGCCAATAAACCCGACTTGCTAACAGGAATAAATATATCTCTGTGATTTATTTAGAAAATTTTTAATTTATATTTGTTTTAAAACAAGTCAAGATTAATATCTTTAAGTTCATAAATAGAATTTAAAATCAAGTCGGCGCCTGCATCTCTAAGATTTGTTTCGTAAGAATTACGTTCTTTTAATCGAGAATTTAAATGTAAATGAGGGGGAGCTATTCCGATACTTATGAATTTCTGAGATGGTATTTCCTTTCTAGCGTTTATAACAGTATTTATATCTGCAATAGTATCTCCTACATATGCAATGGGAATATTTGATTCACCAAGTTTATCTCCAATAAGCTTTTTTGATAAGTTAATAAAACCTTTAGGATCAGGCTTGTCAGGGGCATCTCCCATAGATATTAATGGTGGTGATTTTAGTCCAAGTCTTTTTTCTAAAACAAATTTTGCAGATGCAGACTCTGCACCACTAACAAAACCCCAGATTATTCCATTACCTTGAATTAAATCAAAAAACTTTTTATCAACTAATAACTCCTCATTTGTTATGTAACCAGACCAGTATTTACTATCTTTATTTGGATCTCCACCAAAGTAAAACTCTTCAAAACATTTTACTATTTCATCTCTTGGAGGAATTTCAATGTTTAAGTTCTCTTTTTTTATACATCTTTTTATAAGTTCTAAACTTAAATCCCAGTCATTATTCCAGATACCTTCATTTTTTGCATTATCAATATCTATGTAACTTGGCTCCCATCCGGAAAATTTGTAAACTGTTTTTTTTAATGAAAGTCTGTAACTATTTTCTACGCTGCGGATTACCCCATCAATGTCAAACAAAATTAAACCAATATTTTTCAATTAATTTTCTTTCACCGCTATTATAAAAGATTAGTCTTCTTGTAATGAAAAAGCAAAGAAAAATATTCTATTTATAAAATTATGGATTATCTAAATTTAATTTTGTAAATATCCTCTGGGGGTGAGAAATATTTCGTCAACTAAGGTTGTTTGAGAATTGCCAATAATAATGATTGATAACATATCAATCTCTTTAAAAGGGATGTTGTTTAAAGTGAAAAATTTTTTGGTTTGATTTTCTCTACCTACTTGTCTAGCTATTAAAACTGGAGTATCACCATGCCTGGATTGTAAACATATATCTATTACACTTTTTAGCTGCCAATTTCTTTCAATGGATTGAGGATTAAATAAAGCTATTACAAAGTCACCCGCAAGAGCTCCTCCAATTCTTTTTTTTATTAAAGACCATGGAGTTAATTTATCGCTTAAACTTACTGAACAAAAGTCATTCATAAGTGGTGCTCCACTAATCGCTGCAGCTAATTGAACACTACTTATACCTGGATGTACTTCAAAGTAAGGTCTATATTCTTTTTTGATTTTTTGAAGTAATTCTAAAAGTAAGCCTGCCATTCCATAAAATCCAGATTCACCTGAAGAAATTAAAGCCACTTTTATTCCTTCCTCAGCTAGTTTAATTGCTTTACTGCATCTCTCTTTTTCTTCAGTAAGTTTACTTTCAATTAAAACCTGATCATTCCTTTTTAAGGGTTTTATTAAATCTAAATACATTTTGTATCCAATCCAAACAGTACATCTTGAAAGTGCTTTTTTTGCATTATTGGTTAGGAAGGAGATATCACCAGGCCCACTTCCAATAATATGGATTTCACCACGGGTTGGATTATATTGATTGTTTGATTCTGCTAAAGCGATAGTTACTGCCCCAGATTGATTTTTAAAAATTCTTTTTTCTTTTAATAATTTTGATTCTTCTCCTGCTGCAAGTAAGCAAGAGGCTTCTGCTACGGAAGGGGTGCCAATTTCATTTTGCACAATATTAGATGGATTTGGAACAATTATTTTTGAAAGATCTTCTTTACTAAAAAACTTTATAGGCAAGTTTTTTTCTTTAGCGAGTTCTAAAATTCCTTTCTCATTTTTTTTAATATCAATAGTTGCAAATCCCGCAATTGATTGCTGTGATAAATTTCCTGACTCAAAAAAATTATTTAACGATTTTGTTAATAATTCTTTGCTTGTATTTCTTTCACATCCAATACCAACCCATAATACGGGCGGGTGCCAAGTTGTTTCATGATTTTCGAATATACTCACATAAAATGTTGAATCTGGTTTTTCAGCTTCTTTTTTATTAATTTGATTAATAATCTCAGCTGATTCTGAAGTTTTCCATAATTTATTACCAGATAATTGTTTGCAAAATATTTCTTTGTTCTTAGCTTGTTTAATTACTAGTTTTGACCAATCGTTTATTTTGCCAGATCTTTTCCAACCCCATTGATTCCCAAATGCATCAAGATTTAAGAGTCTTTGATCATTAGAATTATTTGTTTCTATAATTTCGCCACCAAGTAAATTAGCAATTTGATATGCAATATTTTGTGTATTTGACTGATGTAAGCCAATTAAAGGAACTATCTTGGAACATTTGTTATCTATAACTATTACTCCTGGATCTTGATCTTTAGTGGTTAAAAATGAATTTATTATGCGTATTGATGCAGCAATTGAGCCTATAAAAATTATTAAATCTATCTTCGGCCATTTTTTTAGTAAGATTTCTCTAGGTTTTTGTACTTGAATAAGTTTATTTTCCTTTCCATCATCTTTTAAAGAACTTGCAATATATATTTCTTTGACAAATTCGGTTTTTTTAAGCCTTTTTAAAATTTCTTTTGAATTATTAGATAGACCTATCGCAATGCCTTTCAAATTAGAAACTATTGACAGTAACTTTGAAATTATATAATGCCGCTGGATTTAAAAAAATTTTCTTTGAAATATAAAAAAAAATTTAAGAAATTCACATAAATTTTGAGTAAAAATACTCATAATTTAGTCATAGACTAGAATTTAACAAAATATTCATATAGTAACAATCATTAGAACATTTGTTACGTTAATGCATAACGAAAGAATCTTTGCCTTATTATTTTTGAAACGAATATCTAAAGTTCCGAGGGATTCGTTTTCTTGAACATTATCATTAAAAATAGGTTCAAGATCCGATCAATCGGCTTTAATGTCAATTATTTTCGAGGTGCTAGATGACCATCAGCCCACCAGAAAGTGGAGAAAAAAACAAAAAAGTTTTGGAAGATCCTGTTAAGGCCGATCCAAGACCTATTGATTTTGCCAAATTAGATAAGCCAGGTTTCTGGTCAAGTAAATTATCTAAAGGTCCAAAAACTACAACTTGGATCTGGAATTTGCATGCTGATGCACATGATTTCGATGTGCATACAGGCGATGCTGAAGAAGCAACAAGAAAAATCTTTTCAGCTCATTTTGGACACCTTGCAGTCATTTTTATATGGATGAGCGCTGCATTTTTCCATGGAGCAAGATTTTCTAATTACTCAGGTTGGTTAGCTGATCCAACTCACGTCAAACCCGGAGCTCAGCAAGTATGGGCAATAGTTGGTCAAGAAATGCTTAATGCTGATCTTGGTGCTAACTACAACGGTATTCAAATTAGTTCAGGAATATTCCACATGTGGCGAGCATGGGGAATTACTAATGAGAGTGAACTGATGGCTTTAGCAATAGGTGCTGTAGTAATGGCTGCACTTATGCTTCATGCTGGAATTTTTCATTATCATAAAGCAGCTCCAAAAATGGAGTGGTTCCAAGACATTGAGTCTATGCTTAACCACCATATAGCTGGTTTAGTAGGACTAGGGTCTTTAGCATGGGCTGGCCATTGCATTCATATTGGAGCTCCTACTGCAGCTCTCTTAGATGCAATAGATGCAGGTTCTCCTTTAGTAATCAATGGAAAAGAAATAGCAACTATTGCAGATATGCCTATGCCGCATCAACTCTGCGATCCACAAATTATTGGTCAGATATTTCCAGGATTAGCAAGTGGTACAGGCAATTTCTTTAGTTTAAATTGGTTAGCTTTCTCAGACTTCCTTACTTTCAAAGGTGGACTTAACCCTGTGACAGGAAGCTTGTGGATGACTGATGTTTCACATCATCATTTAGCTTTTGGTGTAATAGCAATAATCGGTGGTCATATGTATAGAACCAATTATGGTATTGGTCATAGTATGAAAGAAATATTAGATTCACAACAAGGAGATCCAATATTATTCCCTGCGCCTAAAGGTCATCAAGGTCTTTTTGAGTTCATGGCAGAAAGTAGACATGCTCAGCTTTCAGTGAACCTTGCGATGCTTGGATCGATAAGCATACTTGTATCTCATCACATGTATGCGATGCCTCCATATCCTTATATAGCTACTGACTACATGACAGTTCTTGGATTATTTACCCATCACATGTGGATAGGCGGGTTATTTATAGTAGGAGCGGGTGCGCATGCTGGAATTGCAATGGTTAGAGATTACGACCCAGCAAAACATATTGATAATGTATTAGACAGAATTCTTAAGGCAAGAGATGCTTTAATCAGTCATTTAAACTGGGTATGTATGTGGTTAGGATTCCATAGTTTTGGACTCTATATTCACAACGATACTATGAGAGCTTTAGGCAGACCTCAAGATATGTTTAGTGATTCTGCAATCCAACTTCAGCCAATCTTTGCTCAATGGGTACAGAGTATTCAAGCATCAGCTGTTGGAACTTCTCTTCTAGCAGGTACCGCAGAAGCTTTACCTCACAAAGCTTTAAGTGAAGTTTTTAATGGAAGTTTAGTAGAAGTTGGTGGAAAGGTAGCTATAGCACCAATTCCATTAGGTACAGCCGATTTAATGATTCATCATATTCATGCTTTCCAAATCCATGTAACTGTTTTGATACTTCTCAAAGGAGTACTTTATGCAAGAAGTTCAAGGTTGATCCCTGATAAAGCTTCTTTAGGATTTAGATTCCCTTGTGATGGTCCTGGAAGAGGTGGTACATGTCAAGTTTCTTCATGGGATCACGTTTTCTTGGCTCTTTTTTGGATGTATAACTGTTTATCAATAGTTATTTTCCACTTTTCTTGGAAAATGCAGAGCGATGTTTGGGGACTAACTGGTGGTAATTTCGCACAAAGTTCAATTACTATCAATGGTTGGTTAAGAGATTTCCTCTGGGCTCAAGCTTCTCAAGTATTAACAAGTTATGGTCAATCAATAAGCATGTACGGTTTGATGTTCTTAGGAGCTCACTTCATATGGGCGTTCAGTTTAATGTTCCTCTTCAGCGGAAGAGGATATTGGCAAGAATTGTTCGAATCAATTGTTTGGGCACACAATAAACTAAAGGTTGCACCAACCATTCAACCTCGAGCGCTATCTATTACTCAGGGACGTGCAGTAGGTGTTACACACTTCCTGGTAGGTGGTATTGCTACCACATGGGCCTTCTTCCATGCTCGCCTTTTCGGGCTGGGCTAATAACCTGAACTTCACCTTTTTAATTCAATGGCAACAAAATTTCCATCATTTAACCAGGGTCTAGCTCAGGACCCCACAACCCGACGAATATGGTACGGAATAGCTACCGCTCATGACTTTGAAAGTCATGATGGTATGACTGAAGAAAAACTTTATCAGAAGCTATTCTCTACACATTTTGGACATCTGGCAATAATCGCTCTATGGGTAGCTGGTAACTTATTTCATATTGCTTGGCAGGGTAATTTTGAGCAATTTGTACTTGACCCAACTCATGTCCGCCCTATAGCTCATGCTATTTGGGATCCTCATTTTGGATCTGGCATCACAGAGGCAATGACACAAGCTGGAGCAAGCGGTCCAGTAAACATTGCTTATTCAGGTCTCTACCATTGGTGGTACACAATTGGAATGAGAACTAACGAGCAACTCTTCCAAGCTTCAATATTCATGAGTATTTTGGCTTGTTGGACTCTATTTGCTGGTTGGTTACACTTACAGCCAAAATTCAGACCGTCTTTAGCTTGGTTTAAAAATGCAGAGTCAAGATTAAATCATCATTTAGCTGTCTTATTTGGTTTTAGTAGTATCGCTTGGACAGGACATCTGGTTCATGTTGCTATACCTGAATCAAGAGGTCAGCATGTAGGTTGGGATAACTGGTTAACAGTGCTTCCTCACCCTGCAGGATTAGCTCCTTTCTTTACTTTAAACTGGGGAGCATATGCCCAAAATCCTGATTCTTTAGATCAAGTATTTGGAACAGCTGAAGGAGCTGGAACAGCAATCTTTACTTTCTTAGGTGGTCTTCATCCTCAAAGTGAAGCATTATGGCTTACCGATATTGCGCATCACCATATTGCGATTGGTACAGTTTTTGTAATTGCTGGTCATATGTATAGAAATACTTTTGGTATTGGTCATAGCCTCAAAGAAATTACAGAAGCCCATAATACAAGGCACCCTAATGATCCTCATAAAGGTAGTTTTGGAATTAACCACGATGGAATATATGAAACTGTAAATAATTCATTACATTTCCAACTTGGATTAGCATTAGCATCTCTTGGTGTAGCAACTTCTCTTGTAGCTCAACACATGGGTGCACTTCCTTCTTACGCTTTTATTGCCAGGGACTACACTACACAATCTGCTTTATATAGTCATCATCAGTACATAGCAATGTTCTTGATGGTTGGTGCTTTTGCACACGGAGCTATCTTCTTTGTAAGAGATTATGATCCAGAATTAAATAAAGATAACGTATTGGCAAGAGTTCTTGGAACAAAAGAAGCTTTGATAAGCCATCTTAGTTGGGTAACAATGCTGCTTGGATTCCATACTCTAGGAATTTATGTTCATAACGACGTTGTTGTAGCTTTTGGTAATCCTGAAAAGCAAATTCTAATTGAGCCAGTATTTGCTCAATTTGTTCAAGCTGCTCAAGGTAAAATGATGTACGGCTTTAATGCTTTATTATCTGATCCAACAAGTTCAGCAAGTCTCGCTGCTAATTCATTGCCAGGTAATCATTACTGGATGGATTTGATCAATAGACAAGATGCATTAAGTGCTTTCTTACCTATCGGTCCAGCAGATTTCTTAGTTCACCATGCTATCGCTTTGGGTCTTCATACAACCGCTTTAATACTTATCAAAGGAGCACTTGATGCTAGAGGAACAAAATTAATTCCTGATAAGAAAGATTTAGGTTATGCATTCCCTTGCGATGGTCCTGGACGTGGAGGTACTTGTGATAGTTCATCTTGGGACGCTATGTACTTAGCTATGTTCTGGGCATTAAATTTACTAGCATGGGTCACTTTCTACTGGCATTGGAAACACCTAGCAATTTGGCAGGGTAACGTAGCACAATTTAACGAATCGGGAACTTATCTAATGGGTTGGTTCAGAGATTATCTTTGGTTAAACTCAGCTCAACTTATTAACGGATATAATCCATTTGGAGTAAATTCCCTATCCCCTTGGGCTTGGATGTTCCTATTCGGTCACTTAGTTTGGGCTACTGGTTTCATGTTCTTAATATCATGGCGTGGTTACTGGCAAGAATTAATTGAAACATTAGTTTGGGCACATCAGCGTACTCCAATTGCTAACCTTGTTGGCTGGAGAGATAAGCCAGTTGCACTTTCAATTGTTCAAGCTAGATTAGTTGGACTAGCACATTTCACCATTGGAAACATACTTACATTTGGGGCATTTGTAATTGCATCCACTTCAGGTAAGTTTGGTTAAATTTCCCTTAAATAATTTAAATCACCACTTTTGTGGTGATTTTTTTTGTTTAATTTTAATGTTCTAAATTAAGTTAAAATTGTTTAATTATCATTAGATATAAATGTCAGATATAAAACAATTAATTTCTATTATCGTCCCTGTTTTCAATGAAAGCGAGAGTATTGGTCTTTTATTGGATGAAGTTATAAATGTAATGTCATCTCATAAATTTAATTTTGAATTGATTGTTGTAAATGATGGTTCTAAAGATAATACTCATCAAGTATTAAAGCAACTAACTCTCAAAATTAAAGAATTGTCAGTAATTTCCCTTCGCAAAAATTATGGTCAAACTGCAGCAATGTCAGCTGGCTTTGATAATTCTAAGGGCGATATTGTTATTACTTTGGATGGTGATTTACAGAATGATCCAAATAGTATTCCTTTATTAATTTCAGAAATTAATAATGGTTTTGATTTGGTATGTGGTTGGAGGTTTGATAGAAAAGATAAATTAATTAATAGAAAGATACCATCAAAAATAGCGAATAAGTTAATAGCTCACGTGACAGGTTTGAAGTTGCATGACTATGGTTGCTCATTAAAAGCGTTTAAGAAAGAAATAATAGAAGATATAAAGTTATATGGGGAACTTCACAGGTTTTTGCCCGTTCTAGCAAATATTGAAGGTGCAAGAATCAAAGAAATTAAAGTAAATCATAGGAGCAGGCAATATGGATCTAGTAAATATGGAATTGATAGAACTTTTAGAGTTTTAATGGATTTACTAACTGTTTGGTTTATGACTAAATTTTTAACAAGACCGATGTATGGATTTGGTTTTGTTGGAATTATAAGTATTTTATTTAGCCTTGCGATAAGTTCTTATTTGATAGTTTTAAAAATAATGGGTGAGGATATTGGAAATCGTCCGTTGTTGATGTTTGCGTTAATATTAGGAATTGCTGGTGTTCAATTATTTAGCTTTGGATTGTTGAGTGAACTTTTAATTAGGACATATCATGAAAGTCAAAGTCGTCCAATTTACAGAATTAGATCAATAAACAGTGCTAAGCAAAATTGATTGTTTACTTGAACTGTCTTATTAATAAAGCTGAAATTTCAACGACTTCAGGAGAAATATCTCTTAAGCCTTTTCGTAAAATCGGTAATGTTGATTTATCAGCCAATTCTTCCGCAATTTTTAATGCCTTTAATTTTTTTTCTGTATCACCCTGAAAAAGAGTAATCATTTTATTTCTTTGAGAATTTTTATAAAATTTTGAGTACTTTTTTTCTTCGTGACTGTATAAATAATTATTTTTTTTAGATAGAAATTTATTATTACTTTTTTTATATTTCTTTAATTTAATAGAATTTAAATTGCTTTGATTTATTAACTTTTTAAAGCTTCTTTTTTTAAAAACTACAAGTAATATTCCTATACAAATAATAAGTAAAATTGCGAAAAAAATTTAACATGTAAAAAGTTAATAATTTTTATATCATCCAGTAATAAAATTAACATTATTTCGCTGATAAATACTAAAGTGTTTAAAGATGTTTAAAGAACTATGCCATCTGATTTACCAAGTCTTTTACCCTCAATTTTTGTTCCATTAATTGGTATAGCAATGCCTGCTGTTTTTATCGTATTGATTGGAAGATTAATTACAGCAACTGAATAAATTATCAAACACTAAACTATTAAAAAAATGAGCGACTTTCAAAAATCATTCTCTGAATCAACAAGTTCTATTAAGTTTGATGAGAAATACATAGATACTTCTGTACAACCAAATGATATTGGCGTAGCAGAACAATGGGCAGTAAAAACAGTTGCTGATCCTTGTGTTGGTAATTTAGCTACTCCAGTTAATAGTGGTTATTTTACAAAAGCCTTTATTAATAATTTACCTTTTTACAGAGAAGGTATTTCCCCTAATTTTAGAGGTTTAGAAACTGGAGCAGCTTTTGGATATCTTTTATACGGACCTTTTACCATGACTGGCCCATTAAGAAATTCTGAATTTGCTCTAACAGCTGGACTTCTCGCTACTATTGGAGCTGTTCATATTTTGACAGCACTTTTTGTGCTATACAATGCACCTGGTAAAGCACCTAATGTTCAACCTCCAGATGCGACTGTTAATAATCCGCCAAAGGACTTATTTACAAAAGCTGGCTGGGCTGATTTTACAAGTGGATTTTGGTTAGGAGGATGTGGAGGCGCTGTTTTTGCTTGGTTACTTGTTGGGACATTACACTTAGATACCATAATGCCAATCATTAAAAATATTTGGACTGCTGGTTAATTTCTAAATAAAGAATAAGTAATATTTTAATTTAATTTAAAATTTAAAGTTGAGCCATATTAGTTAACGTATAGTACGGTCCCATCTAAAATTTCTAACTACTCTTCCGGCCGAAATTAGTTTAGATTTATAATGCAATGAGATTTTATCAGTAGACTTTGTTAGGGTATCTAATCCTATTCCATTTCTGCCAAAATCTATTCCAGAGCTATGGTAATAAAATCCGTCTCCTTTGTAGATTCCAATATGATCACATTTTTTTTTATTACCAAAAAATAAAAGATCGCCAGGTCGTAAAGCCGCATACGATTCTTTGTAATAAAAAAGGTGCTTACAAAAACTTTTTATTTGAAAAGAGTCTCGAGGTATATAAATTTGATGCTTTAAAAAAGCAGTCTGAATTAATCCAGAACAATCAAAATTAGGTCCTAATGTACCTCCCCAAAGATATTCATTATTTAACTCAGATTGATCCTTTATCCATTTTAAAATTGAGTTAACTTTATCTTTTATAAAGAAGTGTTCATTTTCTAAACTGTTATTTTTTTTGAATTCGTATTTCTCAATAATTAATCCATCTAAATTTATCCAACAGACGTAACCATCTTCATATAGTTGAACTAGTATTCTTGAAAATTTACGGTTGTTTTGATAAATATTTGGATAAATAAGCCTAAAAATTCTATTTTTAAATATTTCAGTAACTAATTTATCTTCTGTTTCATTTTGATATCCCGAAATATTAACTTTTAATTGCCACCAAATAGTTTTTGAAAAATTAGTTTGTTTAAATAGTGAGATAGGATTTTTATAAATTTCCATTCAATGTCTTTTTACTATTTAAGTCAGGAGATGGGTCTAGCCTTAAATGATATTTTAAGGAGAGTATGCTCTTATGATAAAGATTTTTCAAGAGAAGATATTTCGATAACTTGGATTAATTATAAAAGTGAAAATAAAAGTGTATTTAAAGGTTTTGGAACTGGCATTAATAACAAAAAAATGGTTTACCCTGCCAGTATAGTCAAGTTGGTTTATGGCCTTGCTGCATTTTATTGGATTAAAAAAGGAAGTTTATTATTATCAGATGAAATTATTGATGCTGTAGGGAAAATGTTGTCTTTATCCAGTAATAATGCAACAAGCTTTTTAATTGATTTACTTACTGGAACAACAAGTGGACCTCGTATTGAAGGCGAAATATGGGAAAATTGGAAATACCAAAGAAGTATAATAAATGATTGGCTACATGATTTAAATTGGGAAGAATTGGTTGGTATAAATTGCTGTCAGAAGACTTGGGATGATGGACCATTTGGTCGTGAGAAAGAATTTTATGGATATGATAATAAAAATAGAAACGCTATGAACTCTGATTCAGCTGCAAGGGTTTTGGAGGAAATTATGATACATATTGATTATCAAGAAAATAATTTAAATTTGCGAAGTTTTTTAAAAAGAAATTTAAATAAAGTTGTTCTTAAAAAGGATTCTCTTAATCAAATAGATGGTTTTTTGGGTGAAGGATTACCAGAAAGCATTAATCTTTGGAGTAAAGCAGGCTTAATGTCTGAAGTTAGACATGATTCAGCTTGGTGGATTAATAATCAATCTCTACAAACTTTATTAGTAGTTTTTTGTAATGGAGAAAAATATTCCAAAGATTCTTCCCTTTTACCGTTTATAGCAAGAGAAGTATACGATTTTAATAAGAGATATACTATTGAGGACTAAAGTGAATCTTCTAAGAAATTAGAATCTAATTTGTCAGTATAAGCTTCATAAGGTAGCATCATTACTTCTTCAAAATCTAAATCATTCATAATCCATTCTCTATATTCTGCTAACAAACTTTTTCTATCTTCATCATCTAATTCATAAATACGCAATGCGGTATCTTTAAAATTTTCTTTTATTAAATTTTCAATTTCTTTCTTAATCATTTTATGTTAATTCTCCCTCCAAAATTACTCTCCTAATTGTTGATAATGCAATTCCAGTTTGTGTTCTGATTGATCGATATGAATATCCTTCATTACGCAATCTGATTACTAAAGATTCTTTTAAAGGACTTATTTTGGGCCTGCCTCCCAAATTAATTCCTGATAATTTTCTGCGTATTAGTTGTTCTTTTTTTCTTTCATCTAAACTTTTGTCTTCTAAATTATCTAATTCATATAAAATCTTAAAAATTGAAGAATTTGCATTAGAAGATTCATTAGCAGCAAAAAAACCGGTCAAAGTTCGCAATTGAATATCCTTATTAATAAGTTTATTTATTGTTATCAAACATTCTTTTTTATTTTTAAATGCTCGATCAAGCTGAGTTATTATAAATTGATCGCCTTTTGATAAGGAATTTATAGCTTTATTGAGTTGGGGTTTGATTTCTTCATCTAAACTTATAAATTCAGAGAACACTAAACTGCAACCCTCTTCCTTCAAAATTTTTATTTGCTCTTCCAAATATTCATATTCGTTATGAGTAGCTCTTGCATAACCTATTGCTTTAGAGTTTTTATTTTTTTCCGATAATAAAATACGTTTTCTTTTAAATTTAAAAGTCAATGTTTTATTACATATATTTTTTACTGTATCAAAAAATAATTAAAAAAACACTTTTTAGTACAAAATAGTGCAATTATTACTATATTCTAAGATGTATTTTAAAAGTTTGTACGTTCTGATATCTATATTAAAAATAACGTTATGAAATCTGATTCAAATTTAGTTAATGAAACAAGAACGTTGTGTAACGAATAAATTTAATTAAGATTTTTAAATTGCAGAAGGATTAGTTGAATTCATTTATTTATTTACTTCCGTTGAATGCAATTCATCTTTGAAATTATAAATAGTTAATTCATCTTGTTTTTAGTAAAATAAAATTACAGGTCAAGAAGATTTAATGTGACTAATAATCCTAATAGTTTAATTTCAAAACCTGAATGGTTAAGGGTCAAAGCTCCACAAGTTGAGCGAATTGGTAATACTGCTAATTTATTAAATGATTTAAATCTTAATACTGTATGTCAAGAAGCAAGCTGTCCAAATATCGGCGAATGTTTTGCTAGTGGAACTGCAACTTTCCTCATAATGGGTCCTGGTTGCACTAGGGCATGTCCATATTGCGATATTGATTTTGATAGATCTAAGAGAGACTTAGACCCAACTGAACCATATCGTCTGGCAGAAGCTGTTTTTAGAATGAAGCTTAAGCATGTTGTAATCACATCAGTTAATAGAGACGATCTTGAGGATGGTGGCGCATCTCAATTTTTTCAATGTGTTCATCAAATAAGAGAAAAATCTCCTGAAACTACTATTGAGCTTTTAATTCCTGATTTTTGTGGCAACTGGAAAGCTCTTGAAAAAGTTCTTGATTCAAATCCAAACGTTTTAAACCATAATATTGAGACTGTGCCTTCGCTATATAAAAAAGTAAGACCTCAGGGTAAATATTTGAGAACTCTTGAGTTGCTTAAGAGAACGAGAGACTATTCTCCCAAAATTTATACAAAGTCAGGCTTCATGCTTGGTTTAGGGGAAAAAGAGGAGGAGGTCTTAAGTCTGCTTAAGGATTTAAAAAGTAATTTCGTTGATATTGTTACTATTGGTCAATATTTATCTCCTGGCCCTAATCATTTACCTGTTAAAAAATTTGTAAGTCCTTCAAAATTTAACTACTTTAAAGCGTTCGGGGAAAAAGATTTAAACTTCATGCAAGTAGTTAGTTCTCCTTTAACTCGTAGTAGCTACCATGCTGAAGAGATTCAAAAACTTATGAAAAAGTATCCAAGATAGTTATATTTATTTATTTGGATCTACCCACTCATTTAATTTCCATTCAACTAGATCATTTTTAATCATTGGATCATTCTTAATTATTTTTAGTGCATTTCTATAATTATTCATCTCAAGAATAAGTAATCCGCCGTCACCTGGCCTATTTAGCTCATCTACCAAAAAGCCACTTTTTATATTAATTCCTTTTTTTTTTAATTTTTTTACCCAATCAATATGTTCGTTAATTATTTTTCGTTTTACATCATTATTAATTAAGTATTCTTTTTTTATAATTTCAGTTTTTACAAAGAAAGGCATTTACATTTTTTTTATACCAAGCATATCTTCTTCGCTTGGGGGAACAATCAATTTGAAAGTACTCTTAAAATAAGACCAATTTTCAATTATTTTGGCAGCCTTTAAGCTATTTGTTTTTGCTCGATATTCTCTAATAATTTCCAATAAGATATCTTCCTGCTTTGATGAAGTTATTTTATGAATGCTAACTATTTCCTTGTTAACTTTATTACTTAAATCGTTCTTCTCATCGATTATAAAAGCTATTCCACCAGTCATGCCCGCACCAATATTCCTTCCTGTGGAACCTAAAATAACTACTTTCCCACCAGTCATGTATTCACAACAATGATCACCTGCTCCTTCTGTTACCGCTGTAGCACCACTATTTCTTACTGCAAATCTTTCTCCCGATTTTCCTAATGCAAACAATTTCCCACCTGTTGCTCCATAAAGACAGGTGTTTCCTAAAATAACCTGTTCCGAGGAAGTTTTTTCTATTTTTGGTGGAATTATTGTGAGTATTCCTCCATTCATTCCTTTACAAACATAATCATTTGCTTCTCCGATTAATTGAACATTCATTCCTTTCAATAAAAAGGCACCAAAGCTTTGTCCTGCATATCCTTTGAAATTTAAGTTGAGTTCGCCATTGAAGCCAGTGTTGCCATGAAGTTCTGCGATTTCGCCTGATATTTTCGCGCAAACACTTCTATCTGTATTTTTTATCTCAATTTCTTTGGTTAATATTGCGTGATTTTTAATTGAATCTATAAATTCAGTATCAGACAAAAACTCGTCTTCTAATACAGAACCATTACTATGTGCAGTTTTTGAATGTTTTAACCATGATCTATCAGGGGTTGAGTCTTTATTTACTAAAGAAGAGAGATCAATATTAGAAGTTTTTGGAAGATCGATATTTCTTGCAGAAAGAAATTCTTTATTACCAATCAGTTCTTCCATATTAGAAACACCGATACTACTCATTATCTGTCTTACTTCTTCAGCAATATATAAGAAAAAATTGACAACATTTTCTGGAATACCTTTAAATCTTTTTCTTAATTCTTCTTTTTGAGTGGCAACTCCAACAGGACATTTGTTTGTATGACAAACCCGAGCCATTATGCATCCTTCAGCAATCATCGCAACAGAACCAAAACCGTATTCTTCAGCACCTAGTAAAGCTGCAATAACTACGTCCCAGCCTGTTTTAAGACCTCCATCAGTTCTCAAAATTACCCTTTCGCGTAAGTTATTCTCTAAGAGAGATTTATGAACCTCAGCAACACCTAGTTCCCATGGTAAACCTGCATGTTTAATAGAACTCAGGGGTGAAGCACCTGTACCTCCGTCATGGCCTGATATTTGAATTACATCTGCATTAGCTTTGCTTACTCCAGCAGCAATAGTGCCTATACCAATTTCAGAAACAAGTTTAACGCTTACTTTCGCTCTTGGATGAACTTGGTGTAAGTCGTGGATAAGTTGAGCTAAATCTTCAATTGAATAAATATCATGATGCGGGGGAGGAGATATTAAAGCTACTCCAGGTTTACTATTTCTTAGTTTTGCGATGTAAGAATCAACTTTTGGACCAGGTAATTGTCCCCCCTCTCCGGGTTTTGCACCTTGAGCCATTTTAATTTCGAGTTGTTTACCACTTCTCAGATATTCAGGTGTAACTCCAAATCTTCCTGATGCTATTTGTTTAATAGCTGAGCATGCGGTGTCTCCATTCTCTAACCCTTTAATAAATGGCAACGTAGCTGACTGAGTATTTTCATCGATATCATTTAAAACATTAAAACGAGCTGGATCTTCTCCCCCTTCTCCACTATTACTTTTTCCACCAATTCTATTCATAGCAACTGCTAAAACTTCATGCGCTTCTCTGGATAAAGCCCCTAAACTCATTCCTCCAGTACAGAACCTTTTGCAAATTGATTCAACACTTTCAACTTCCTCTAATGGAATACTTTTTCTTGTTGAATTAATTGTTAGTAAATCTCTAAGAGATGTTGTCGGTCTATTACTAATAAGTTTTTTGTAAGTTTCAAAATGATCGTATCCTGGCCCTTGTTTTACAGCTGAATGTAAAACTTTGGACATCTCTGGGTTATTGGAATGATATTCTCCATTATTTCTAAATTGTACAAATCCTAAAAATTCTAATTTCTTTAAATCGATCTCTGGATAGGCTTTCGTATGTATTGAAAGTGTTTCATTAGTTAATTCTTGTAATGTTATGCCAGCGATACGACTTGTTGTACCATCAAAAGCAATTTTTATTAAGTCAGATCCAAGGCCTACAGCTTCAAAAATTTGTGCACCATGGTAACTAGATAAAAGTGAGATACCAATTTTTGAAAGAATTTTTCTTAGACCGTCTTCTAAAGCTTTTTTAATATTTTCTTGAACATCAACTATTGATAATGGATTTATTTTTTTGCTATCGATGAGTTTTTGTGTTTTTGGATGTTTTAACCAGTGTCTACCTGCTTCGAAGGTCAACCAAGGGCAAACTGCACTTGCTCCATATCCAATTAAACAAGCTAAGTGATGTGTGCTCCAACATTGACCAGTCTCAATTATTAGAGAAGCTTTTAGCCTGATTTCTTTTTTAAGAAGATAATGATGAATTGCTCCAACAGCAAGTAAAGGAGGTATAAATGTCTTTTTAGGATTAATTCCCTTATCAGAAATGATAATTAAAGAGCAACCTTCTTTTATAGAAAGCTCACTCTCTTTACAGATTGCTTTTAATTGGTTTTCTAAGCCTTGAATACCTTCCTCTAAATCAAACAAACTTGAAATTGTCTGAGATTTAATTTTAGATTTTTTGATGGAAATGAGTTCTTCCTCATTAAGAATCGGACTTTGTAAATGAACAAAGGGTTTAGCATCTTTAATTTCAAATGGTGTACATCTTTCTCCAAGATGCATCTCTAAACTCATTACAAGTTTTTCTCTCAGAGGGTCAATAGGAGGATTAGTAACTTGCGCAAATCTTTGCTTAAAGTAGTCGTATAAAATATGTGGCTTAGATGAAAGAACTGCTAATGGGATATCGTCGCCCATGCAATAAGTAGGCTCTTTAGCTAATGAAGCCATTGAATCTAAAATAAGGTCATTATCTTCCGCTGAAAAACCGTATGCAGTTTGTTGTTGCAACAACTCAAGATCTTTTAGTTTGCAGTCTTTCACCCATTCATTATTTTCAATTTTTATAGTTCTATTACTGAGAAGATTTTTATAATCATGCCTCTGAGCGGCTTCAGATTTTACTTCCCAATTTCTTAGGATTCTATTCTGATGAAAATCAACTGCTAACATTTGTCCCGGTCCTAATCGACCTTTTTCTATTACTCTTTCTTCTTCAAGATCTACTACTCCTGTCTCAGAACCCATTATTACAAAACCATCATTTGTGATTGAATATCTTGCTGGTCTTAGGCCATTTCTATCAAGCGTTGCTCCGACAAAATTTCCATCAGCAAATACAAGGAGTGCTGGACCATCCCAAGCTTCTTGTAGGCTTGCAGAATATTCATAAAAAGCTTTTATATCTTCTCTCTGCTCAAGTTCTGGTTGATCTCTAAATGCTTCAGGAACAAGTTTTAATAATGAATCAGTAATGGGCTGACCTGAACGAATATTGATTTCAAGGGTTGCATCAAGATTTGATGAATCACTTTTGTTTACATCTACAATGGGCTTGATTTCATGAGATAACTCTCCCCAAAAATCATCTATATGTGTTTCTGAAGCTTTAGCCCAGTTGATATTACCTAAGAGAGTATTTATTTCGCCGTTATGACCTAAAAATCTCATGGGTTGAGCTAGTGGCCATTTTGGAAGTGTATTAGTACTAAATCTACGGTGATAAACAGAAAATGAAACTTTAAAACTCTCTTCTTTTAGATCTTGATAAAACTCGGATAATATTTCAGAGCGAACCATACCTTTATAGACAACTGTTTGTGAACTTAATGAGGCAAAATAAAATTCACAATCCCCAACGTCATTTTTGAAAGTTTCTCTTATTTTTTTCTCAATTCTTTTCCTTAATTGAAATAAAAGCCTTTCAACATCATTACGATCTTTTTTATCTATATATAAAATCCACTGACAGATGAATGGAGCATTTGCTTTAGCTAAAGGACCTAAGATTTCATTATTAACAGGTACTTTTCTCCAAGATGTTTTGTTGACTTTTAATTTTTCTGCTTCTTGATCACATATTGATTTACACACTTCAATTTTTTCTTTTTTATTAGGCATAAAAACCATGCCTAAGCCTTTATTAAATTCTTGATTATTTTTTAGATTAATTTTTTCTTCAAGATATCCCCATGGAATTGAACATAAAATGCCCGCTCCATCTCCTGAATCACTATCTCCTCCACAACCTCCTCTATGTTCCATGCAGTTAAGACCTTTAAGGGACTGTTTTAGGATCCAATTGCTTTCTACCCCTTTAATATTTGCTATGAAACCAACTCCACACGCATCTTTCTCACCAATTATTCCATTTGGGGAATAACTATCTTGATATGGGCCAATGATTCTTTTGATACTCTCTCCCATAGATTATTTAATTCTTTTTGGTTATTTATGTATTCCTATTATAAAAATAAATATGAAAATAAATCTAAAGATAATGAATATTTACCAAAGAATTTTAATTTGACAAATTTTGAAAAAATATTAATTAAAAACTTTTAGTTGGTGCTTGTAAAAGGTTATGATAGTTAAATATATATTTTTATCTAAGTTTTAATAGATGCCGACCATCTCGCAATTAGTAGGTTCAGAAAGAAAACGTCTGACAAAGAAAACAAAATCTCCTGCATTAAAAGCTTGCCCTGAGAGAAGAGGGGTATGTACAAGAGTCTATACATCAACACCAAAGAAGCCTAATTCAGCTTTAAGAAAAGTTGCTAGGGTTAGATTAACTTCTGGATTCGAAGTAACTGCTTATATTCCAGGGATCGGACATAATTTGCAAGAACATTCTGTAGTACTGCTTAGGGGTGGAAGAGTAAAGGATTTGCCAGGAGTTAGATATCATATAATAAGAGGAACTTTAGATACGGCTGGAGTCAAAGATAGACGTCAATCCAGATCTAAGTATGGAGCAAAAGCTCCAAAAGAATAATTTTTAAACATCACTTTTTTTAAACATGTCACGTCGTAATGCAGCAGTAAAAAGACCAGTCCTTCCTGATCCTCAATTTAATAGTCGTCTTGCTTCAATGATGATTTCTCGATTGATGAAACATGGTAAAAAATCTACAGCTCAAAGAATATTATCTGATGCGTTTTCTTTAATAAGCGAGAGAACAGGAGGTAATGCAGTGGAATTATTTGAAACAGCTGTAAAAAATGCTACTCCTCTTGTTGAGGTACGAGCTAGAAGAGTTGGTGGTGCAACATATCAAGTACCTATGGAAGTTCGCCAAGAGAGGGGAACCGCTATGGCATTAAGATGGCTTGTTACATTCTCACGTGCAAGAAATGGCAAAAGCATGTCTCAAAAACTTGCAGGTGAGTTAATGGATGCAGCAAATGAAACAGGTAGTTCCGTTAAAAAAAGAGAAGATACTCACAAAATGGCTGAAGCTAATAAAGCTTTTGCACATTACAGATATTAATTTCATCAAAAGGTACTTAAGTAGTTTATTATTGTTAAAGTTTGCTTTAAGGTGAACTACACTTAATCAAAATTTATTTTATTTGGAGCTTTAAAATTGGCACGCGACTTTCCCCTGGAACGAGTAAGGAATATAGGCATAGCCGCTCATATTGATGCAGGTAAGACAACAACAACTGAAAGAATTTTGTTTTACTCAGGTGTAGTTCATAAGATAGGAGAGGTTCATGATGGTGCTGCAGTAACAGATTGGATGGCTCAAGAAAGAGAAAGAGGAATAACTATTACTGCTGCTGCAATATCTACTAGTTGGCAAGATCATAGGATTAATATTATTGATACTCCTGGACACGTTGACTTTACTATTGAAGTTGAAAGATCAATGCGTGTGTTGGATGGAGTTATAGCTGTATTTTGCGCAGTTGGTGGAGTTCAGCCTCAATCTGAAACGGTTTGGCGTCAAGCAGATAGATACTCAGTTCCAAGAATGGTTTTTGTTAATAAAATGGACAGAACTGGTGCCGATTTTTTAAAAGTTAATAAGCAAATTAAAGATCGACTTAAGGCAAATGCACTTCCAATCCAGTTACCTATTGGGGCTGAAGGTGATCTAACAGGCATTATTGATTTAGTAGCTAACAAAGCATATCTTTATAAAAACGATCTAGGAACTGATATTGAACAAGCACCAATTCCATCTGACATGGAGGAGGAAGCTGCTGATTGGAGATTAAAGTTAATGGAAAGTGTCGCAGAAAATGATGAAGAGTTAATAGAAATATTTCTCGAAACAGGAGAATTATCTGAAGAACAACTTAAAAAAGGTATTAGAGAAGGGGTTCTAAAACATGGATTGGTTCCAGTATTATGCGGTTCAGCTTTTAAGAATAAAGGTGTCCAACTTGTACTAGATGCTGTAGTGGATTACTTGCCAGCTCCAGTTGACGTAAAACCAATACAGGGTGTTTTGCCAAGTGGTAAAGAAGATGTTAGACCTTCAGATGATAATGCTCCTTTCAGTGCATTAGCATTCAAAGTTATGTCAGATCCATATGGGAAATTAACTTTTGTAAGAATGTACTCAGGTGTTCTTTCAAAGGGAAGTTATGTAATGAATTCTACTAAGGATGCTAAAGAGAGAATTTCTAGATTAGTGATTCTTAAGGCTGATGAAAGAGAGGAGGTTGATGAATTGAGGGCTGGCGATTTAGGAGCTGTATTAGGTCTTAAGAACACAACTACTGGAGACACTTTGTGTAACACAGAAGATCCAATAGTTTTAGAGACATTGTTTATCCCTGAACCAGTTATCTCAGTAGCTGTTGAGCCAAAAACTAAAGGCGATATGGAAAAATTATCAAAAGCTTTAACTGCTTTGTCTGAAGAGGATCCAACCTTTAGGGTAAGTACAGATCCTGAGACAAATCAAACAGTTATTGCTGGTATGGGTGAATTGCACTTAGAAATTCTTGTCGACAGAATGTTAAGGGAATTTAAAGTTGAAGCAAATATAGGAGCTCCACAGGTTTCATATAGAGAAACAATTAGGTCTAGTTCTAAAGGTGAAGGTAAATATGCAAGACAGACTGGAGGTAAAGGTCAATATGGTCATGTAATTATTGAAATGGAACCTGCTGAAGTTGGTAAAGGTTTTGAATTTGTAAATAAAATTGTTGGTGGAGCTGTACCAAAAGAGTATATTGGTCCTGCATCTAATGGAATGAAAGAGACCTGTGAATCTGGTGTTCTTGCCGGTTATCCACTCATTGATGTAAAAGTAACACTAGTCGATGGTTCATTCCACGATGTAGACTCATCTGAAATGGCCTTCAAAATTGCAGGTTCCATGGCTTTTAAAGACGGGGTTAAAAAATGCAATCCTGTCCTTTTAGAGCCTATGATGAAAGTTGAGGTCGAAAGTCCTGATGACTTTCTTGGATCTGTAATTGGTGATCTCTCTTCCAGAAGAGGTCAAGTCGAAGGACAATCTGTTGATGATGGATTGTCTAAGGTACAGGCCAAAGTGCCCTTAGCCGAAATGTTCGGTTATGCCACTCAACTCCGATCAATGACTCAAGGTCGGGGTATATTTTCAATGGAGTTCGCAAATTATGAGGAAGTTCCTCGTAATGTTGCTGAAGCTATCATTTCCAAGAATCAGGGCAACTCCTGATCTCTAAACTAAACACTCTTAAACCCTCGATTCTTTAATTCAAAATGGCTCGCGAGAAGTTCGAAAGAAACAAACCACATGTCAACATAGGTACTATTGGCCATGTTGACCATGGAAAAACAACACTAACAGCTGCTATTACAAATGTATTAGCTAAAAAAGGTCAAGCTCAAGCTCAAGACTATGGAGACATTGATGGTGCTCCTGAAGAAAGAGAGCGTGGTATTACCATTAATACTGCTCATGTTGAATATGAAACTGAAGGCAGACATTATGCTCATGTCGATTGCCCAGGTCATGCTGATTATGTGAAAAATATGATCACAGGGGCCGCACAAATGGATGGAGCAATTCTAGTTTGCGCAGCTACAGATGGTCCTATGGCTCAAACAAAAGAGCATATTCTATTAGCCAAACAGGTTGGAGTTCCTGCTCTAGTGGTTGCTCTAAATAAGTGCGATATGGTCGATGATGAAGAAATTATTGAACTTGTCGAAATGGAAATTAGGGAACTTTTAGATAGTTATGACTTCCCCGGAGATGACATTCCTATAGTTCAAGTTTCAGGCTTAAAAGCTCTCGAAGGTGATTCTACTTGGGAATCAAAGATTGAGGAATTAATGAAAGCAGTTGACGCTAGCATTCCTGAACCAGAAAGAGAAGTTGATAAACCATTCTTGATGGCAGTTGAAGATGTTTTCTCGATTACTGGTAGAGGTACTGTTGCTACTGGAAGAATTGAAAGAGGTAAAGTTAAGGTTGGAGAAGAAGTAGAAATAGTTGGAATAAGAGACACAAGACTAACAACTGTTACTGGAGTTGAAATGTTCCGAAAACTTCTTGATGAAGGAATGGCTGGTGATAATGTTGGTTTACTTTTAAGGGGTGTCCAGAAAGAAGATATTGAGAGAGGAATGGTTCTTGTGAAGAAAGGATCTATTACTCCTCATACTCAGTTTGAAGGAGAAGTTTATGTTCTCAAAAAAGAAGAGGGCGGAAGACATACTCCTTTCTTTGCAGGATATAGACCCCAGTTTTACATCAGAACCACTGATGTGACAGGTCAAATAACAGCGTTTACCTCAGATGATGGCTCTAATGTTGAAATGGTGATGCCAGGAGACAGAATTAAGATGACTGGAGAACTAATTTGTCCAGTAGCTATCGAACAAGGTATGAGATTCGCTATACGTGAAGGTGGGCGTACTATCGGTGCTGGAGTTGTTTCTAAAATTCTCAAATAATAAATTTGAATTTTAAAAATTTAACCACAATCATCTAATATAGGTTTATGGATAAGGGTCATTTTAATCAATGACCCTTTACTAAAAGTTATTTGAAACTATGACTGCATCAATTGCACAACAAAAAATAAGAATAAGGCTCAAAGCATTTGATAGAAGAATGCTTGATTTGTCTTGCGACAAAATCATCCAAACTGCTGATACTACCTCTGCCTCAGCTATAGGTCCAATACCTTTACCTACAAAAAGGAAGATTTATTGTGTTTTAAGATCACCACATGTTGATAAAGATTCTAGAGAGCATTTTGAAACAAGAACACATCGAAGAATCATAGATATTTACAGTCCTTCTGCAAAAACTATTGATGCTTTAATGAAATTAGATCTTCCTAGTGGTGTAGATATAGAAGTTAAGCTTTAATAAATCCCGAAACCGCACTAAATTGATTAGTATAAAAAAAATGAAATGAGGTTTAAATGGGAGAACTCTCAGTAAGGGAATTACCTTTATTTCCTTTGCCAGAGGTGGTCCTTTTTCCTCAAGAAGTATTGCCTTTACATATTTTTGAATCGAGATATAGGATTATGCTTCAATCTGTTCTTGAAAGTGACTCTATGTTTGGAGTGGTTAAGTGGGATCCAACTACTAAAAGTATGGCTAATGTTGGATGTTGCGCACAAATTTTAAAACATCAAACTGCAGAGGATGGGAGAAGCAATATTATCACTCTCGGCCAACAAAGATTTCAAGTCTTAGAAATTACCCGTTCGACGCCATTTTGTTCTGCGATGGTTAGTTGGATTAGTGATCATAATATTGATGACTTTCAAAAATTAGATTCACTAAAAGATTCAGTAAAAGAAGCTCTTAGTGATGTTATTAATTTAACGAGTAAATTGACTAATACCAAAAAAAATCTACCTGATAAATTACCTGACAACCCAATGGACTTATCATTTTGGATAGGAGCTCATTTGGGCGGTCCTGTTGCGGAAGAACAGCAAAGACTTCTTGAAGAGAGAAATACTTTTACCCGTTTGCAAAGAGAATATGAAATGCTTGATCATACAAGAAAACAACTTGCAGCAAGAACAGCATTGAAAGAGAGTTTTCCTGATATAAAAGAAAATTAAATGTTTGAATTATTATTCCCTTTTTTTTTAATATTTTTATTGCTTCTATTTCTAGTAATAATATGGAGAAAAAATGCTAGAAAATATATCACTTCCAGTACAGTAGCCTCTGCATATGATGCTTGGACCCAGGATAAATTACTTGAGAGATTATGGGGAGAACATATCCATTTGGGTTTTTATCCCTCAGGGCAAAAAAATATTGATTTTAGAAAGGCTAAAGTTCAGTTTGTTCATGAACTAGTCAAATGGAGTGGTTTAGATAAATTACCACAGGGATCAAGAATTCTTGATGTAGGTTGTGGAATAGGGGGAAGTTCTAGGATTCTTGCAGAATATTATGGGTTTAATGTCACTGGCATTACAATTAGTCAGGCTCAAGTTAAAAGAGCAAGAGAACTTACTCCTGATGGGCTAAGTTGCAACTTCCAAGTTATGGATGCTTTGGATTTAAAATTTGAAGATGGATCATTTGATGCCATCTGGAGTGTTGAGGCTGGTGCACACATGAATGATAAAACTAGGTTTGCAGATGAAATGCTGAGAACTTTAAGACCTGGAGGGTATTTCGCGTTGGCTGATTGGAACTCAAGGGACCTCGGGGCATACCCCCCTTCATTTTTTGAAAAGTTAGTTCTTAAACAATTACTTGAACAATGGGTACATCCTAATTTTATTAGCATTAACGAATTTAGTAACATTCTTAGAAATAACGAAAATAGTTCAGGAAGAGTTATTTCTGAAAATTGGAATTCCTATACAAATCCTTCATGGTACGACTCCATTATTGAAGGCATTCGAAGGCCCTTCGTAATTTTGTCACTTGGCCCATTTGCGATAGTTAAGTCGATTAGAGAAATCCCAACAATACTTCTCATGAATTGGGCTTTTAGAAAAGGTTTAATGGAGTTTGGAATTTATAAATGTAGAGGGTAAATTAATCTAGTTCAACATTTTCAGAAAAATAATTTCCGAAGTCTACAAAATTCTTGCAAAGTGGATTTAACTTATTTTTTAATTCAAGAAAATTTTTAATGTTATTTTGATCATTGATTTCTAAATCAATATAAATTATATATTCACCTAATTCTCTTTTTGAAGGTCTCGATTCAATTTTACTCATATTAAATCCAAAATCTGCAATATAATTTATAGCTTTTAGCAAAGAACCTGGTTTATTTGAAATTAATGAGAAAGCAAAACTGGCAATATTAGCTAAATTTGAATTTGATTCCTTGCTCAATAAAACAAATCTAGTGCAATTTCCTGGAACATCATTAATAGGAAAGGCTAATTCTTTAAGTCCTTCAATTTGAATTAAAGATTTTGAACCGATAGCGGCTCTGAATTTACTCCCCTTGATCATATTTACAGCTTCTGATGTTGAATTTGTGGGTAGAGGAATTGCATTTGGAAGATTCTCAGATAACCATTCTGAGCATTGAGCTAATGCTTGAGGATGAGATAATACTTCTGAAATGTTTGAAAGTTCTCCATCACTAATTAATGCATGTTTTATAGGTAAAACAATTGCTTTATTTATAAAAATTTCAGGGAATTTCCAAAGGGCATCTAGAGTAGCTGTAACTGCCCCTTCTACAGAATTTTCTATAGGTACTACAGCAGCATCACAATTGTTGTACGCTATTGATTTAATGACCGAATGTAACCCATTACATGGTACAAATATAGGTGTCTGAAAATTGGCAAGCTTTGATAATATATGGGCTGCTTTTTCTGCGTATGTTCCTTGAGGACCTAAATATGCAACTTGTTTGCGCATGATTAATTGTAAAAAAAAAAGAGATCAAATAAGCATTGGAGGAATATAGAAAATGCTATTGTCTTTTGATGCTAAACAGAAACTCAAGCTTTCTGTAACACGTAATAAAGAATATCTTTCTAAATATCTTTTGGAAGAAGAAAGAGTTGTTGGAGCAATGCTTGACTCCAAAAAATTAGTACCAGAAGGAGTAGGTAGATATAAGTATACAGTAACAAGTTTTAAGGTTTTTCAATTAGATATTAACCCTGTTGTCTCAATTGCGGTAGAAAATAAAGATGGAATTTTAAAAATGAGTGCCCTCGAAAGTACATTGGATGGTTTGGGGATGATAGATGATTTTAATCTTATTTTGAAAGCGAATTTGGAAGCAACTGAGGTTGGTTTAGAAGGTGAGGCGCTTCTTGGAGTATCTGTAAGCCAACCCTCTCTCCTGAAGCTTGTACCAAGGAAAATTTTGGAATCTACTGGTCATTCGGTATTAAATGGGATTCTGTTGGGTATAAAGTCAAGAGTTCAACAGCAACTCGTAAAAGATTTTTTAAATTGGTGTGAATTAAATAAGATTTGATTTCTTTAAAAAACTTTTCCTATGAAGTTTAGTTATTCCATTTTTTTTTATTAATGAAAGATGCTCTCTGGTTCCATAACCTTTATTTTTAAATATCAAGTATCCTGAGTATTTTTTTTCTAACCTCTCCATTAGATTGTCGCGAGAAACTTTGGCAACTATGCTTGCTGAAGCTATCGAGATAAACTTTGAGTCTCCAGATATTATGTTTTTCTGAATTCCGTCCCATGGCCTTAATAATAAGGGACCATCAATTATTAATTCAGATGGCTTTTCTTTTAATTTTTTTAAAGCTCTTATCATTGAAAGTTCTGTCGCACCCCTGATACCTAACTTATCTATTTCTCTGGCCGAAGATTGCCCAATTCCATAATCTGAAGAGAGTAATAAAATTTTTGATAAAAGTAATTTTCTCTTTTTGGGAGTTAGTTTTTTACTATCTGTTACTCCAAATTGTTTTAAGATTAATTTATTTTTTTCAGTTAATACTACAGCTGCTGCAAAAACTGGACCAAAAATTGCTCCTCTTCCAACTTCATCTATTCCAACTTCGAATACTTTATTCAATGCTTGCTGAAGATCTTCTTCTTTTTTTTCTTGCATTGTTTAGCTCATCTGTAAGTTCAATTTCATCCTTTTTATCTGTAAATACAACTTCATTAGTTTCATTTGTTGATTTATCTTTGGAATTTGCATTTGCTTCAATTTTAATTTGAATCTTATCTTTTCCCGATTTTGAGATTTTTTTAATTTGTTTTGCGTTTGTTTTTTTATTATCTAATGGTTTTTCGGTTTCTTTATTACTTTCTTTTAAACGCACAAAATTATTGCTGGTGAGATATTCTTTACCTAGCTTTATAAGTGGATTAATACCTAATTGACTGAAAACAATTTTTTCTTGATTTGTAAGATCAACTGTTATTATATTTTTTTCTTTTGAATTTGATTGGTTCAAATTATCATTCTCTTTTTCTTTTTTATTGGAAGAATTCTCTTTACTTAGGTCTTTGGAGTTAATTAATTCCTTGTCAATTATTTTTTCCTGCTCATCAGTTGATTGATAAGTATCTAAAGCTTTTAGATTGTTTGATTGATTAGATTCATTTTCAATATTTTTAATTTTGATGTTAGAAATTTCGTGATTTAAAATATTTTCTACCTGTCCGGTACCATCGCATGTAGAACATTTTTTACCGAATAATTCATATATATTTTGACCTTGTCTTTTTCTGGTTAACTCTACTAAGCCTAATTCAGTAAGCTGAGCTATTTGAGGCCTAGCAGAATCATCTTTTATTGCTGAGGTAAAATGCTCAAGTAACTGAAATTGATCTCTTCTAGATTCCATATCAATAAAATCTATTACTATAACTCCGCCAATATTTCTTAATTTCATTTGCCTTGAGATTTCAACTGCTGCTTCGCAGTTTGTCCACAAAACTGTTTGTCTTGAGTTTGCGGATCTTGTAAATGATCCAGAGTTTACATCGATTACTGTTAAAGCTTCAGTAGGTTCGATAATGATATAACCGCCAGAAGGAAGATCTACTCTCGGCTGGAGAGCTTTTTGAATAGTCTTCTTAATTTCGTACTTTTCGAAAATATGTTGGTTTAGACTGTTATCGTGAAATTCAATATCTATATCAGATTCATAATTTATTAAAAAATCTTTTGCCCTTGCAACTGAAAATTTACTATCAATAATTATGCTTTTAGTTGATTCTTTAATATAATCTCTCAAGATCTTAAGAGAGAAATCATCATCTCTTTTTATTAAATTTGGCGGATTAGAAGCTTCAGAGACTTTTATTATATTTTCCCATTGTTGAGTTAATTGTTCTAAATCTTCAATTAGAAGTTCTTCTTTTATTTTTTCAGCCTCTGTTCTAAATAACAAGCCTGTGCTGGGTGGTTTTATTAAAACCCCAAGAGCTTTCAAACGGCTTCGTTCTGTTTCTGTATTTATTTTTCTTGAAATATTTACTCCTTGGCCATATGGCTGTAATATCAGGTATTTTCCTGGAATTGAAATACTCCCGGTTAGTCTGGGACCTTTAGATCCTGTGGGTTCCTTTATTACCTGTACTAGAACTTTTTGTTTTGGTTCTAGTAATTCAGTTATTCCAAATGTCCCTTTTTTAAGTCTAAGTGGACCTAAATCTGAAACATGGATGAATCCATTTTTCTCACTTTCTCCAATATTTATAAAAGCGGCATCAATGCCAGGGAGAACATTTTCAACTGTTCCTAAAAAAATATCGCCAACTTGATATTGACCTTGTGCGACGACTAATTCATCAACTCGATCATCTGTGAGTAGTGCTGCTATTCGAGCCTGCTCAGCGATGATTATTTGCTGAGACATATAATTGATTCTGAATGATTTGGATTTTGAAAATTTTCTAAATTAAAGAATTAGCTTTTATCTTTTGGTAAAGCTTTTTAGCTATTAATATTTACTTTTTAGAAATTAATAAAGTTAATAGTGATTAAATTCTGCTGTTTATAAAGCTTTAAACGATTTTCAAACTAATTGAAATTGATTTCACAGCTATGATTATCTCTTAAATTAATCATAACTAATGTAATTTTAACATCTAATCACCACTAAAGCACGTTAATACATTATTCTAAGTACTGGTGAAATTTTTTATCTAAAGTGGTTCAAGTAAACGAAAATTATTTAAAACTCAAAGCAGGCTATTTATTCCCTGAAATTGCTAAAAGGGTAAAAATGTATTCTCAATCAAATAAGAGTGCTGAAATTATTAAGCTTGGTATAGGAGATGTTACAGAACCATTACCTAGAGCATGCATAGAGGCTATGGGTAAAGCTCTAGATGAAATGGGAACAACAGACGGTTTCAGAGGTTATGGACCAGAACAAGGTTATTCTTGGCTGAGAGAAAAAATATCTGAGAATGATTTTATTTCTAGAGGCTGTCAAATCTCTCCTGAAGAAATTTTTGTTTCTGATGGTTCAAAGTGCGATAGTAGCAATATTTTAGATATTCTTGGCAAAGATAATTCAATTGCTGTAACTGATCCTGTTTACCCAGTATATGTGGATAGTAACGTTATGACAGGCAGAACTGGTGATTCTCTTGAAAATGGAACTTATAAAGGATTGACATATCTTGCAATTAACGAGGGGAATAATTTTCTGCCAGAACTACCTGAAAAAAAAGTTGATATTTTATATCTTTGTTTTCCTAATAATCCGACTGGAGCAACGATTAATAAAGCAGATTTGAAAAAGTGGGTTGACTATGCTCTTCAAAACAAATCCCTTATACTTTTTGATGCAGCTTATGAAGCATTTATTCAAGATAATGATATTCCACATTCAATATATGAGATTGAGGGAGCAAAGGATTGTGCTATTGAATTTAGATCTTTTTCAAAGAATGCAGGATTTACTGGAGTTAGATGTGCTTTTACAGTAATACCTAAAAATCTCAAAGGTTTGAGCTCAACAAATGAGGAAATAGGGTTATGGCCTCTTTGGAATAGGAGACAATCTACAAAGTTCAATGGAGTTAGTTATGTGGTTCAGAAAGGAGCAGAGGCTGTTTATTCTCTTGAAGGGAAGAAACAGGTGAGAGGTTTAATTGATTTTTATATGGAAAATGCAAAAATAATGAAAAATAAACTTCAGAATTCAGGATATAAAGTTTATGGTGGGGACAATGCTCCTTATATCTGGATTAAAGTTCCAGATCAAATGTCATCTTGGGACTTTTTTGATTTCCTTCTCCAAAAAGTTAGTGTAGTGGGAACACCTGGGAGCGGATTTGGATTAGCAGGAGAGGGTTATTTTCGTTTGTCAGCTTTTAACTCACGATCAAACGTTCTTGATGCGATGGAAAGAATAATTAATATATAATTATTAGTACAATCTAAACTCTAATAAATTTAATGCTATCTATAAAGTTAGAAAAGGGTGTAAATAATAATTCAGCAGTGATTGAAAAGAAACCTGCTGAATTAAAAAATAAATCTCCAAAATATAAGGTTTTACTTCATAATGACCCAGTTAATTCTATGGAGTATGTCACTATTTCACTTCGAGAAGTTGTGCCGCAATTAAGCGAACAAGATGCTATCGCTATAATGCTTGAAGCACACAATACTGGTATAGGTTTAGTAATTGTTTGTGATTTAGAGCCTGCAGAATTCTACTCAGAATCTTTAAAATCTAAAGGAATTTCTAGTTCAATTGAGAAAGAGGATTAATAACGATTGTATTTGTTATTTAGAATGAGTTAATTTCCTTTCTGATAAGGGACGGACTTTTAGGGAATCTTTTAAGGAGGACTTTCCATATTCTCTCTCAAGAATGTCGATAACTGTTTTGCCAAATTCGTCTTCTGGATTATCAAAAGCTTCTAAGCAAACCTGACCAAGTTTTTCCCCTAGTAAGCCTGGATTCCATAGAAGTTTTCTCGCTGTCCAGGGCATCATGCTCATTGGGTTATAATTTGGTTTCAAAATTTTATGTTCCAAGGCGTACTTCTCAAGAAGAGTGTGAGGTTGCAAACCTATAAAGAATATAGCTGGATCAACTAAGCCTTTACCAAAAATATTTTCTAATTCTCTATGGTAAGCAATTGTTTGTCTTATAGTGCTAGGCGTTTCATCAAAAACATTAAATGAATAATTGACTGAAACATGATTCTTGAAACCTGATTTGACTAGCATTCTGCAATTATTTAATACAGTTTCAAGGTCATACGCTAATCTCATTTTTCTAACAAGTTCTTGAGATCCCGAGGTGATACCTATTTCAAAATAGCTCATACCTGTATCAACCATAAGCTGAGCTAGCTCAGAATCAATATTATCTGCTCTGATGTATGCAGCCCAATTTATATCGTTCCAGCCTTGGTCCTTAATTGCTCGCAAAAGTGTTTTTGCATCTTCAATATGTTTTTTGGCTGGAATAAATTGTGCATCTGTAAACCAAAATCCTCTTACTCCAAGATCATATAATTGCTTCATTTCTTTGATTACTTCCTTAACAGGATTAACGCGAACTTGCTTCCCCTCCACAACTGTGTAAACACAGAAACAACAATTATGAGGACAACCTCTTTTTGTTTGTACCCCTACATAATAATCGCCACCTTCTATGTACCAATCAAATTCAGGCCATATTGATTGAATATATTTATAGTTACAGGCAGTTTTAATAGTTCCTGAGGGTTGTTCATGTATTAATTTGTTGCGAGGTTTTTGTCCAGCAACATAACATCTTTCTTCCTCTATTGAATCTCCTCTAATGATTTTTTCTATGAGATTTTCTCCCTCTCCAACTGAAATGACAGTTCCTATTGGGAGTAGATTTCCCAATTGTTCATAGAAGACACTAACAGCTCCACCCCCTAAAATTACTTTTACATTTTTATTGTATTTTTGAGCTCTTTTTAGTCCCATCTTGACTAAAGAAGTATTTTTATATATTTCTCCATAATGAGATGCAATTAATTTTAATCCTCCCCAGGACCCTCTAATTTTTTTAAGTATATTTTTTGAGTAGAAAACTTCAAAAGAGTTTTGTAGGGGATTTCCACTTCTACCATCGACAGGTGCATAAATTTGTATATCTCTCCAAGAAAAAATGATTAGGTGTGGTCTAAATTGATCAATTTTTCTAGCTAAATATTTGGAAACTTTATTAGATGGAATTATTGCTAGATCAATGAATTGCTGCTCTAAACATGGAAAACATTTATGAATATGGTCAGCTAAATAAATAGGCCCTATTGGAAATATTGGATTACACGGTAGTCTTACAGTTAGTATTTTTCCATAGTGATTTCTTTGGTAATTTTTTTTATTTAATTTTTCAAGCTTCAAATTAAAAATCATGCCATGAAATTTAATGAATTTATTTACTTTAAGAATCTAACTACTTTATTACTAATTTGGAGAAATTAAAAATCCTAATAAAATACTCGCGAAAATTTTATTTAATTCAGATATCAGCAATCATATAAATCCAGCATACTTTGAGAAGTTTTAATCCATCAACCCATCTAGATATATTTGGTGCTCCAGATTTTCTAGCGTAATATCTAACAGGATAATTTAATATTTTAATGTTATTTTTCGCGGCTTCAAATATTATTGTAAAGTCTCCAAATGGGTCAGACTTGGAATCCCAACTTCCGTTTTGTTTCATAAGTTTAAAGAATTTTCTTGAAAAAACTTTTGTTCCACAGAGTGAATCTGATACAGGCTTATTTATGAGAATTGATAGAAAAATGGCGAAGAGTCGATTTCCTATATAATTTGCCCATCTCATAGCATCTTTTTCCATTGGAAAAGTTGTGCGGGCGCAATTAATTAAAATATTTTTATTTTTGGTTGATTCCATAATTGCTGCAATACTGTCATCAATATCTACCGTAAAATCACTATCAATTATGGCGAGGGTCTCACCTGAGGAAATATTAAACCCTTCCACGACTGCATTTTTCTTCCCTTTAGAAGTTTGTTTTAAGAGAGATATCTTGAAGAAATTTGAGAAATTTTCTTTTAATTCTTTTAAAATGTCATAAGTATTATCATTGCTATTACCTTCAACAAATATAATTTCTAATTTATTGGGTATATTTTTGAATTTATTTAAAGCATTAATTAAAAGATCTTTATTACCAGCTTCATTTCTTGCAGGAATTACTATTGATATTAAATGTTCAGAAATATTTTCACTATATTTATAAAAAACTATTTCGAGTTCGTAAGCGAGTTGTTTTATGATTGGTATTTTCCGAAAAATATTTTTAATAGATTGTGGAATTACCTTGGTAGGCATAGGAGTTAGTTTTTTTGCTTTCCATCTAATTGATCTGTAGTTATAAATTTCTGCTAGAGATTCGATATCGCATAAAGTTATTCTTGCTTTGCTAGTAGTTTCTCTAAAAATTCTTGAATCTAATCTTAGCCATCTAGTGATTGGCTCCCAAGTATTACCACGGACTTTAACAGAAATAAATTCGTTATTGTCTTTGAATAATTTATGAAGTTTTTTATTAGTTAAATTCCAACTATTAACAGATTTCATTATTTAAGATTATAAACGACAGTTAATTATATATTGATTATTTATTTTTTTAATATTAATTTCCATGGATTTAAAACATCATTTTCGTATATTACTTCAAAAGAATCATCATTATTGTTTATTGTTTTAAGGTCAGTTGTCCATGCTAATTCAGATTTTTTTAACTGATTAATACTTTCTAATCCTCCACCTAATTTAGGAGTTGATAAAGAAATCCTTATGATTTTTGATTGCGATCGAGAGTTGTTGATTCCTTTTTTATCAACCATGATCGTTTGATTTTTTACTAAATCAAGGGATGAAACATATTCCATTTTCTCTCTTAGTTCTCTAGATCTATCAGTGAATAAACCTGATTGCAAAATAAATGAAGTGAATAAGTAAGGCCCAATTATTAGAGTTATTAATATTTCTTTGAACGAATTTTTATGTTTTATTAATGACCAAGATAAGCCGAAAGATAATAAACCAATGAATATAAATGTATTTTCCCTTGTATTAAAGTTAATTGAATCTTTAAAGAAAAAATAATATGTGAAAGTTAGAGCAAATATAAAAAAAGGAATTATTTTTGAAGTAATAAATATAAAAAATCGACTATATTTGTAAGATTTGAATAAATACTTTATTCCTACATAAGTATTTAATGAAAAAATAGATGAGATTTGTAGAGAATAGTAGGGTGTTTTTGTAGAGAAAAAGCTAAGGATCGCTACTAAAATTAAAGGGAAAAAAGCTAGTATGTATTTAGTCTCTTTACTTTGAGAAATATTGTATGTTGTGCCAATAATTGCAAAAAAACTCCATGGCAGAAATGTTATGGGTATATTCCAGAAATAATAATAGAAAGGATTTGTAAAAGTATTTTTACTCGATAGAAAGTTAAACTTTTCAACTAAGTAAAAAATAATATTTTTGTCTAAATAACGATTGATAGAAAACGTCCAGAATAAAAAAGGAATAAATCCAATTAATAGTCCTAACCAAAAGAATTTGATGAATAAAAAATTTTTTTTAAAAAAAATATATGGTATGAGTGCTAATAACGGCACAATAACTAAAAAAGTTTTCATCATAAAAGCTAAACCAATCCAAATTCCAAAAAGCAGAATATAGAATTTGTTATTTTTACTTTTTATTTTGACTAAAGCTAATACTCCAATAGTTACTAAACATGAATAAATAATATCTTGAGTGGCTAAGTGTGAGTAGTCAAACCATATATATGTAGTAGCAAGGATTAGTGGAGATATAATTGCATATTTTTTATTAAATAATTCTTCATGTAATTTATAAGTTGTAAATAGCATCAATATTGAAGCGACAGTTGTTGGTAGATATGCAGCAAAAATATTTCTTCCAAATAAGTCTTGCGACTTTGCTATTAAAAACTGTAATCCTATTGTTCTATCTAAAACATATTCATCCCACCAAAGTGGAATTGACCAGTTACCTTTTTCTAATATCCATCTAGCTTGTAGTGCATAAAAACCCTCATCAAACGCAATATAACTTCTTTTGCCAAAATAAAATATAAGAGGAATAAAAACAAATAATTTAAAGAGATATCTAAATTTTAAAATTTTATTAACCATTTTAATTTGCTATGTAAGTGCCGATAATTGGAATTGAACCAATGACCTACTGTTTACGAGACAGTTGCTCTACCACTGAGCTACACCGGCCTAATTAAATATTGAATTTTTCATATAGACTTAATTTTATAATTGAAAGAATTTATGTCAAAAATAGATCCTGAATTGAAAAAGAAATTATTAAAGGAATCCCAAGCTCCTTTCAAGGGATTGAGAAGAATATTGTGGATTGCTTTTAGCGGTTCTGCATTTTTGGGACTTCTAATAATGCTTTCCAGAATTGCAAGCGGAACTGAATTACAGCTAAATAACCTTCTCATACAGTTGGTTGCTTGTGTAATATTTCCTACTTTATTAATCTTTGACAGAAATAAAGATTAATAAGCTAGAGGTTTAATTATTGTGATAGGGTCCTTTTTTTGGTGACAAATTTGAATGCTTCTATTAAATCTCCTTCAATCCATGAAGAGAATTTATCACAGCCAACTCCACATTCAAATCCTGTATTTACTTCTTTTACATCATCTTTAGCTCTTTTTAGAGAGTCCAAATTACCCTCAAATATTACTTTCTCTGATCTAATAACTCTCAGAGAACAATTCCTTTGTAATTTGCCAGTTTGTATATAGCAGCCTGCAATAGCTCCTTTGCCAACTGCGAAAGTTGCTCTAACTTCAGCTTGCCCTAATGATTCTTCGACAAGATCGGGTTCAAGTAGCCCTTCCATGGCCAACTGAATATCTTCTAAAAGTTTATAAATTACTTCATATTCTCTTATGTCAACGTCATTAGCATCAGCTGCTCTCTTGGCCCCAGAAGCCAATGAGGTATTGAATCCAATGATTACTGACCCAGATGCAGCAGCGAGATCGATATCTGTCTCAGTTATTTCTCCGGGAGCAGAAAGTAGGACTCTGACTTGAACTTCATTTTTAGGTAATTGTTCTAGTGATCCTAATATCGCTTCAACACTACCTTGAACATCAGCCTTGAGAATTAAGTTTAACTCCTTAAGTTCTCCATCATTTGCTTGAGTTGATAAGGATGATAAGCTGACTCTTCTAGAGGCCATTTGCTGAGCTAATTTTGTGGCTCTAGCATCTTTTGCCCTCTCTCCGACAATGGCTCGACCAGTTTTCTCGTCAGGGTAGACTTCGAATTCGTCCCCTGCAGTGGGTACTTCACTGAATCCTAGCGCTTCCACTGGGAATGATGGCCCTGCTTCTTTGATTCTATTACCATGTTCATCAACCATTGCTCTAATTTTTCCAAGGACTGAACCCGCAGCTAAAACATCTCCAGATTTCAAGGTTCCATTTTGTACTAACAAAGTGGCCACAGGTCCTTTTGCTTTGTCTAGGTGAGCTTCAATAACAGTACCTTTTGCAAATCTATCAGGGTTAGCTTGTAGATCTTCTACCTCTGAAACTAATAAGATCATTTCGAGTAATTTATCAATGTTTTGTTTTTTGATAGCACTTACTGGAACCATCACTGTATCGCCTCCCCAATCTTCGGCAATTAAATCTTTTTCTGATAGTTCCTGCTTTACTTTGTCAGGAGAAGCCCCTTCTTTGTCAATTTTATTTATTGCAACAACTATTGGTACTTTTGCAGCTCTTGCATGACTGATAGCTTCTAGTGTTTGAGGTCTGCAACCATCATCTGCAGCAACTACAAGAACAGCGACATCTGTAACCTTTGCACCCCTTGCTCTCATTGCCGTGAAGGCTTCATGACCAGGGGTATCAAGAAAAGTTAATTTTTTCTTTTGAGATTCATGTTCAAATTCAACTTGATAAGCTCCTATGTGTTGAGTGATGCCCCCTGCTTCCCCTGAAGCTACTCTTGATTCTCTGATGGAATCTAAAAGACTTGTTTTGCCATGATCTACATGACCCATCACTGTAATAACAGGTGGTCTTCTTATTAGATTATCAATATCATCAGATTCAATCATATCAACTGTTTTCTCAGCAGCTTCTTGGATATCATCTTGTAAAACAGGCACCCCAAATTCTTCTGCTACTGTTTCGATAGTTGCTAAGTCAAGTGATTGAGTTACAGTTGCTGTTATGCCTTTGAAGAAAAGAGATTTTATTATTTCAGAACTTTCAAGACTTAGTTTATCAGCTAATTCTTGAACAGTTAAATTATCTTCCGGAACTATTATCATTTCAGGTCTTACTTGTTTGGCCTCTTTAGCAGCCTTTAATTCCAATGCTCTCCTTTTCTGCCTTTGTCTTGTGGTCTCTTTTTTCTTCTTCTTAAATTGTTTGATAGATTTTTGAGATTTAGTTTCTTCAGACTTTTCTTTCTTAGGACGCGCCAGACTTGCTGATAAAATTGAAATTTTCTCGCCTGAATATCCACTGGTTTCTGATGTTAATGAATCATCATTTTCACCAATAATATGAACTTTCTGCCTTTGTTTTTGGGGATTTTTACTTCTTAATGCTTCAAGTTTTGCGCTATCATCCCAGTCTGTCTTTCCAGGTTTCTTTGAACTATTTGAAAATGCTCTGTGAGGAGGTTTTTTGGAACTTGGAGTAGCATTTGGACGACTATTAGGCGCTTTAACCTTTTGCTTAGATTCATCGATATTTTGTTTTGCGTTATTCTTTACACCTATTTTGTCTTTCCCAGAGTTGTTATTTTTTTGAAGTTGTAAAAGTTCGTTAGGTGATACTGGCTTCCTAATCCCAGAGGTATTTTGGCCATTGAATTTAGAACTAGGCCTATTATTGGGTATGCCAGGTCTGTTGGGAGAACCAGGTCTATTGGGATTGCCTTGCCTATTAAATGAGCCAGGTCTGCCTTGATCTGAAGGTTTGTTTCTTAGACCAGGCCTATTGGGCATGCCAGGTCTGTTGGGAGAACCAGGTCTGTTTGAGGCGGTTTGTTTAAAAGCAATGTTTTGCTTATGATTATTTTGCTTATTAGGATTTATTTTTGGATCTTCTCTTCTTATTGGAGCTCCTACGAGCTCAGGGGTTTTCATTCTATTATTAAAATTTTTTGTTGTAGGTTTGTTCGTATTTTGATCAGGTTTGTTTGATAGTCGTCTTTTATCTCCTGCACTTGAGATGTTCTGGGAAGATTCATTAGATTTAACATTATTATTTATATTTTTAGGCTTTGCGATTAATTGAATAGGTGGTTTTGCAGGACTTTTGATAGGTGGGGTTGTTTTATTTTCGAAAGTTTTTTTATCTTGGTTTAAATTCTTTGAATGTTTACTATTTATATTTGTATTTGCAAGATTTGCTCGAGATTGTGAACTTTTAATAGTATTAGGTTTATTGGGATTTTGAAGTTGATTTGAAATTATTTTTACACTCTCAGGCTTGTTAAGTGGTTTTATCAATAAGGGTTTTATTTTTGAATTATCTTTAAGAGGTTTCCCTGTTTTAGAAGAAATAACAGGAGATTTATCTTCTTTGTTTTGTTTGAAATTATCTTTTTTAATTGAAGGTTTATTAATGGAAAGTATTTTTTTATCTGAATTATTTTTATTAATAAGATTTTTAATTTTTTTTGCCTCTTCTGCACTAATACAACTGCTATGGCTTTTTACTGAAATTGAAAGTTTTTGAGCGGCATCTAGTACATCTTTATTTTCCAGATTTAAGTCTCTGGAAAGTTCGTAAATTCTGATTTTATCGCTGATAGTCATTTAATCTGATTAGTACTCTTTTGAAATTGAAGAGGATTTAGTTTAATTATATTCCCTTAATGGGGATAGTTATTGTAGCTTGTAATTTCTTTTTCAAAAATTTCAATAAATTCAGGTTCTAAAATTGTTTTTAAAGCTTTTTGAAGCTTTTTTTTGATCTTTGAATCTGAGTAACATTTTTTTGACTTGCAAATGTAAGCTGATCTCCCCATTCCCTTTTGAAGCATGATGCCTTGCTTATAATCTTTAGTAATCTTTAAAAGATCTTTCCGGTCAAATGTTTTTCTACATGAAATGCATACACGCAAAACAGGGATTTGTTGTATCACCGTTTTTTCTCCTCTTTGGCAGATATCTCAGTATCTTGAACAGTCTCTAATGGATCATTATCTGTGAATTCTTCTCCTTCGTATTGTTCCTCTCCATATTCTTCATCATCTTCGGGAAGGGGATAAAGCTCTCTTAATCTTGCATCTTCTGCAGCACGCTCAGCTTGTTCTGCTTCTAATCTTAATTCAGCTTCTCTCTGAAGGTTCTCTTCATCTTCCCTTTGAATGATTAATTCAGAGACTGCAGCATCTTCTGCTTCCTGATCGTATTCATGTGAGTTTTTAACGTCAATCTTCCAACCAGTTAATCTTGCGGCAAGTCTTACATTTTGACCTTCTCTACCAATTGCGAGACTTAATTGATCAGGAGGAACTAGTACGTGCGCATGTTGCCCTGCTGGGTCTACAAGTCTTACTTGATCGACTTTCGCAGGACTTAAAGAGTTTAAAATATACTGTATTGGATTAGATGACCATTTAATAACATCAATTTTTTCTCCTCTTAATTCATTTACTACTTGTTGAATTCTTGCTCCTCTAGCTCCAATACAGGCACCTACAGGGTCCACTTCTTCTTCTACACTATCAACAGCTACTTTTGTTCTTGGCCCAACAGCTCTTGAGGGAGGGTTGGCTTCTCTTGAAACAGCAACGATTTTCACTGTACCTTCTTGAATTTCAGGGACTTCATTTTCAAACAAATAAACCACTAAACCAGCATTTGCTCTACTTACAAAAAGTTGCGGCCCTTTTCTTGCAATTTCGCTAACTTCCTTCAGAAATACTTTGAAAGTTGCATTTGCTCTATAATTATCATTTGGTAATTGATCTCTCTTGGGAAGTTCGGCCTCTACTTCAGGTCTACCAATACCCGAACTAACTCCCATAATGACTGATTGTCTTTCAAATCTTATAACTCTTGCAGTTAAAACAGGATCTTCCAAATCCGCAAATTCTTCTTGGATCATTTTTCTTTGTTGATCTCTTAATTTTTGGGCTAAAACTTGCTTTGTTGTTGAAGCAGCCATTCGCCCAAAATCCTCTTTTTCTGGAGTAACGTCTAAAACAACTGTGTCACCTATTTGGGCATCAGCTGCTACTTGTTTAACTTCTAAAAGAGATATTTGATGATCTTCGCTCTCAACTTCTTCAACAATTATTTTACTCGATAATATCCTATAACCTTCTTCATCTAGATCTAGTCCAACATCAAAATTACTGAAATATTCTTCATCAAATGGATCTTGGTTAACTCCAATGTAAAAAGTTTTTCTATATTTTTCGTATCCTTTTAATAAAGCTTCGCGTAAGGCTAATTCCACGATATTAGGAGGTAACTTTTTTTCCTCACTAATGTCTTCAATGAGATTGTTTAAACCTGGGAGAATAACTAATGCCATCTATGATGGGAAATTGAATAATGGTTGAAAATAATTAGTCTTTTAATGTACAAAGGCTAATTTTTAGTACTTCATCAAAGGGGATTTTTTTAATCTTACCTTTTATGTTAATGGCTAAATAATCTTTAGACTTTTCATAAAGTAAACCATTAAGAAATTTTATTTTTGAATTCTTTTGGTTTAACTCAACATTAACTGGAAAACCTTTAAAAGTTTTGAAGTCTCTTTCTGAGGTTAGTTCATCACTGACCCCTTGACTACTAATTTCTAACACATATGAACAATTTAAAAGATTTGATTTTTCTATTTCGTCAGATGCTGGGGTATTTAATAGCGCACAATCATCTAAGGAAATGTCATCCCCATTAGTTTTTCTTATTATTATTTCAATAACAATTGGATTTTGATTAGTTTTTATATTTAAACCGCAGATTTCTAAATCCCGCTTATTAGCAACTTTTTCAAGTAAAGCTTCTAGTTTACTTTTGTTTTCTTTATTCAAATTTATTAATAAATTTATTTAAAATTTATTTTCACACATTAAGAAGTTTTTTCTATAGAAAAATTTAAAAAATTTGCATTTTATGGATGTAAACAAAAAACAACAATAATCTCTTTCTTCAATTAGATTTGTTAAATAAACTCAAAAACATCAATAAAATGAAGTATCTCAAGATTAAATTTATTAATTTAATCCAAATATTCATTGTTATTTGTTTTTGCATACTCAATTTCTTTCAAAATGCTGAAGTTTTAGCTTTAACTTCTTTTGAAAATCATAATTTCGTATCATCCGCAGTTAAAAATATTGGCCCTGCGGTTGTAAAAATTGACACTGAGCGCTTGGTAGAGAGACAACAATTTGATCCTACTTTACTTGACCCTTTATTAAGGGATTTACTTGGAGAGCAAGGCATTGCTCCTGAAAGGGAGAGAGGTCAAGGCTCTGGGGTTATCATTAATGAGGATGGTTTGGTTCTTACAAACGCTCATGTTGTAGAAAGAGTCGATAATGTTTCAGTTACTTTGGCAGATGGATCTATTTGTGATGGTGAAGTTTTGGGCACGGATACAGTAACTGATCTTGCTTTAGTAAAAATTGATGAAGATGCTTATTCTGGTTTTGCTCCACTTGGAAATTCTGAAGATCTTGAAGTTGGGGATTGGGCAATAGCTCTTGGTACTCCCTATGGTCTTGAAAAAACAGTTACCTTAGGGATTGTAAGCAGCCTGCATAGAGATATTAATAGTTTAGGATTTTCAGATAAAAGATTGGATCTTATTCAGACTGATGCGGCAATAAATCCAGGAAATTCTGGGGGTCCACTCATAAATTCAAATGGTGAGGTAATTGGAATAAATACATTAGTAAGAAGTGGCCCTGGAGCTGGTTTGGGTTTTGCGATACCTATCAATCTAGCTAAAAGTGTTTCTGATCAGCTACTCAAAAATGGGGAAGTTATTCATCCATATTTAGGGGTACAATTAATTTCTTTAAATCCTAGAATTGCTAAAGAACATAATAGAGACCCCAATTCGTTAGTTCAATTACCCGAAAGAAATGGAGCTCTAATTCAATCAGTAATACCTAATAGCCCCGCTGAAAAAGCTGGTTTAAGAAGAGGCGATTTAGTAATAGCAGCCGAAAATATCTCTATAAGAGAGCCTAAAACTTTATTAGATGAAGTAGAAAAAGCTCAGATTGGAAAAGTATTTCTTTTAAATATTTTGAGAGATAATAAAGAGATACAGATAAATATCAAACCAGAACCTCTCCCAGGTTTGACATAAAGCACCCATTGAAATTTAATAATCAATAACAATTAGAAAAAAAGATTTTGGATTCACAAACTCAAATGAAACAAGCAGTTGCTGATGCAGCAATAAAGGAAGTAAAGAGTGACATGATTCTTGGATTAGGTTCTGGATCAACAGCTGCGTTAATGATAAAAAGCCTTGCAGATGAAATACGTTCTGGGAAACTCCAAAATATAAGGGGTGTTGCAACTTCTTTTCAATCAGAAGTTTTAGCGCTTGAACTGGATATCCCGCTTATCGATTTAGCTTCTGTATCTCAAATTGATCTAGCTATTGATGGAGCAGATGAAGTTGATCCAGGATTTCAATTAATAAAAGGAGGAGGAGCATGCCATGTTAGAGAAAAGTTAGTGGCATCTAAAGCTAATCAATTGTTGATTGTAGTTGATGAAACTAAACTTGTACAAAATCTAAATCAATCTTTCCCTTTACCTGTAGAAGTTCTTCCAAATGCCTGGAAGCAAGTTCAGGAAGTGATTTCAGAAATGAATGGCAGTTCTTCTTTAAGAATGGCAATTAAAAAAGCTGGCCCTGTTGTTACTGACCAAGGCAACCTCATCCTAGATGTATTATTTAATGATGGTATTAAGAATCCAAAAGACATTGAAATGAAGATTAATAATATTCCTGGAGTATTAGAAAATGGATTATTCGTTGATCTTACAGACAAAGTATTAGTTGGAAAAATCGAAGACAACATTCCAATGGTCTACTCACCCTCGAGAGCTAGCTAATCTTCAAATCTTATTTCTACAGAGTTAGCGTGGCTATGTAAGCCTTCACTTTTAGCAAGATTAATAATATCAAGGCTATTAACTTTTAAACTTTCTTCATTAAATTCTATTATTGAAGTATTTTTCATAAAAGTTTCAACCCCTAAAGAACCGCTAAATCTAGAATTTCCTGACGTGGGTAAAGTATGATTTGGTCCAGCAAGATAATCTCCAACAGCTTCTGGGGTCCATTTTCCTAAAAATATCGCTCCTGCATTCTCAATACTTGCAAGAATTTTTTTTGAATCTATGGTAAGGATTTCCAGATGTTCAGGAGCAAAGTTATTGCTTAGTTCAACACATGATTCGTAATTCTCGCAAATCACAATTAAACCCCAATTTTTTATTGATTGCATGCAAATTTCTTTTCTTGGATGATCATCTATTCGTTTATAAAGTTCTTCTAAAACTTCTTTTGCCTGGTTCTTTGATGTAGTTAAAAGTATTGATGAAGCTAAAGGATCATGCTCTGCTTGCGCTAGTAGATCAGATGCTATATGAGTGCTCTGAGCTGTTTCATCTGCAATGATTAATATTTCACTAGGACCAGCTAAAGAATCAATCCCTGTAGAGCCATAAATGAGTTTTTTCGCAGTTGTAACATAAATATTCCCTGGACCTGAAATAACATCAACTTTATTAATTTGATTTGTGCCAAATGCTAAAGCACCAATTGCTTGAGCTCCTCCAACTCTAAATACTTTATTGATCCCTGATAAGTGAGCTGCAGCCAAAACAGTTTTGTTTATTTCCCCTTCTTTATTCCCAGGAGATACCATTATAATTTCTTCTACTCCTGCTACTTTTGCAGGTATAGCATTCATCAATACTGTACTTGGATAAGCAGCCCTACCTCCAGGAATATAAATACCTGCATTTTTAATTGGTCTCCATCTTCTTTGGACGATATCACCATATTCACCTTTTATAGTAAAAGATTGAGGAATTTCTTTTTCATGGAATTTTTTAATTCTTTCATGAGCTACTACAAGTGAGTGCTTCAAATTGTTATCAATTTCATTCCATGCATTTTTTATTTGATCCGCACTCACTTGCATAGGGTCAGGATCGAAACCATCAAATTTTTTTGTATATTTTTCTACCGCTATATCTCCAGAAATTTTTACCTCTTGAATAATTTCTTCAACAATTCTATTTATCTTATTATTGTTTTCTGAATTAGTTCGAGTAGAAATCCTTTTTAATTCTTCAATAGCTTCTTTTTTATTATTTATGATCTTCATTTGCTTAATTTTTTCAAATAGAAAGGCTCAAAACCCAATTTAATATCTCTTAAATTATATATGATTGATTAGTAGTCGATCTATTTGTTATGATAAGGATCTTCTATTTATGCACCCTCTGTGGCCAACAACAAATCAGCAAAAAAGAGAATACAAATTGCCGAAAGAAATCGTTTAATAAATAAGTCATATAAATCTACTGTTAGGACTTTAACTAAAAAAACCTTAGAGAACTGCGAAAAATATAAAAAAAACCCTAATGAGGATAATAAAAATTTAGTGAAAACAAGTCTTAATAAAGCTTTTAGCTTAATTGATAAAGCAGTTAAAAAAAATGTTCTTCATAAGAACAACGGTGCTAATAAAAAATCGAAAATCAATAATTTTGTAAAAACCACTCTTACCACTAAGTAATAAAGACAGATCATAATTATGAGCGATATAGAACTCATAGACTCCCACTGTCATTTAATATTTGAAAATTTTGAGAAAGATCTTGAAGATGTTGTTTTAAGATTGCGTTCAAGAGGTGTAAAAAAATTAGTTCATGCTTGTTGTGAATTAACAGAAATTCCAAAGTTGAAAAAAATATCCCATGAATTTAATGAAATTTACTATTCAGTTGGTTTGCATCCGCTAGAAGCAAAAAAATGGGAACAAAGTTCAAAATCTCTTCTAAGAAAATCAGCTCTAGAAGATAGACGAGTTGTAGCCATTGGGGAATTAGGCTTGGATTTTTTTAAAAATGAAAATAAAACTCAGCAGATTGAAGCACTTATTCCGCAAATGGAATTAGCTTATGAACTTCAATTACCCGTAATTATCCATTGCAGAGATGCTGCAAATGAAATGATTGAAATATGTAGTGATCTCTCTAAAAAAGGAAAATGTCCTGATGGTGTACTTCATTGTTGGACAGGAACACCAACAGAAATGAAGCATTTCTTGGATTTTGGATTTTACATCAGTTTTAGTGGTATAGTCACATTCCCAAAAGCATATGAAATTCATGAGTGTGCCAAAATAGTCCCAAATGATAAATACTTAATTGAAACTGATTCACCATTTTTAGCTCCTGTCCCTCATAGGGGTAAAAGAAATGAACCTGCGTTTGTTGAAAATGTTGCCAATTTTATGGCGGATTTAAGATCTACTGAATTAACTACAATTGCTAGAGAGTCATATAAGAATGCTGAAGATTTGTTTAAATTTGACTTGTTAAGTAGACGTAGCAGCTGTTAGGATTAGGAATTACTGGAAATTTTTCTTAATTTTTTGACTTTAACAATCACAGCTATCATTTATCAGCATTAAACAAAATTAAATTTGTTTTTTTCTGATTGTTTTTTTGTTGAAATAGAGATTTATTTGTTGATCTCATTTTGCTTGAAAAGTTAAAAGACTAATTATTGAGTAAATTAAAAGTAAATAGTAAATTTCACAAAATCGCAGGTTTTCTTGGATGAGCAGTAGCGCTTTACAGGTAGCAAAAACAGCTACTTATCTACCAGATTTAGTTGAAGTACAAAGAGCAAGCTTTAAATGGTTTTTGGAAAAGGGTTTAATAGAAGAATTACAAAATTTTTCCCCCATTTCTGATTACACAGGTAAATTAGAATTACACTTCATCGGTGAAGAGTACAGGTTAAAAAGACCAAGACATGATGTTGAGGAAGCAAAAAGAAGAGATGCTACATTTGCATCCCAGATGTACGTAATTTGTAGGTTAATTAATAAAGAGACAGGGGAAATTAAAGAACAAGAAGTATTTATTGGCGAACTACCGTTAATGACTGAAAGAGGAACTTTCATTATTAATGGAGCAGAAAGAGTTATTGTTAATCAAATTGTTCGAAGCCCTGGAGTATATTTCAAAGATGAACTGGATAAAAATGGTCGAAGAACTTACAACGCTAGCGTTATCCCTAATAGAGGTGCATGGTTAAAATTCGAGACTGACAAAAATAATTTACTTTATGTGAGAGTTGATAAAACTAGAAAAATTAATGCTCATGTTCTTATGAGGGCGATGGGTCTTTCAGATAATGATGTGGTCGATAAACTTAGGCATCCCGAGTTTTATCAAAGCTCAATTGAGTCAGCTAATGACGAGGGTATTAATTCTGAAGATCAGGCATTACTTGAGCTATACAAGAAGCTACGTCCTGGTGAGCCACCCTCCGTTTCTGGCGGACAACAGCTATTACACAGTAGATTCTTTGATCCCAAAAGATATGATTTAGGCCGAGTTGGGAGATATAAAATAAATAAAAAATTGAGACTTACTGTCCCAGACGATGTGAGAACACTTACTCATGAAGATGTTCTTTCTACCATTGATTATTTAATTAATCTTGAATTGGATATTGGAGGCGCTAGTTTGGATGATATTGACCATCTTGGTAATCGAAGGGTTAGATCTGTAGGAGAACTTCTTCAAAATCAAGTTCGGGTTGGACTTAATCGTTTAGAAAGGATTATTAAAGAAAGAATGACTGTAGGAGAAACAGATTCTTTAACTCCCGCTCAACTAGTCAATCCCAAACCTTTGGTTGCTGCCATAAAGGAATTTTTTGGCTCCAGTCAATTAAGTCAGTTCATGGATCAAACTAATCCTCTTGCTGAATTAACACATAAGAGAAGAATATCAGCATTAGGTCCAGGGGGGTTAACTCGAGAAAGAGCAGGCTTTGCTGTAAGAGATATTCACCCTTCACATTATGGAAGATTATGTCCTATCGAGACTCCTGAAGGTCCAAATGCAGGACTTATAAATTCTTTAGCTACCCACGCAAGAGTTAATGAGTACGGTTTTATTGAAACACCTTTTTGGAAAGTTAATAACGGTAAAGTTAATAAGGAAGGTAATCCGGTTTATCTTTCTGCTGATTTAGAAGATGAGTGTAGGGTGGCTCCAGGCGACGTCGCGACTGACAAGGACGGCAATATAATTGCAAATCTAATACCAGTAAGATATAGACAGGATTTTGAAAAAGTCCCTCCTCATCAAGTTGATTACGTTCAGCTTTCTCCGGTGCAGGTAATTTCAGTTGCTACTTCACTTATTCCTTTCTTAGAACATGATGATGCTAATAGAGCTCTCATGGGATCAAATATGCAACGCCAAGCCGTTCCATTGCTAAGGCCAGAACGTCCTTTAGTTGGTACAGGTTTAGAATCTCAAGTTGCTAGAGATTCTGGAATGGTTCCCATAACAAAAGTTAATGGAACTGTATCTTATGTAGACGCTAATGAGATTGTCGTTAAAGATGAGCATGATAATGAACATTTTCACTATCTTCAGAAATATCAAAGATCCAATCAAGATACCTGCCTCAACCAAAGACCTATAGTGAAAATTGGAGATAAAGTTATATCTGGGCAGGTTTTAGCAGATGGTTCCGCATGTGAAGGAGGTGAAATAGCCCTTGGCCAAAACGTTTTAATTGCTTACATGCCATGGGAGGGATACAACTATGAAGACGCTATACTTGTGAGCGAGAGGATGGTAACTGATGATTTATATACCTCAGTACACATCGAAAAATATGAAATTGAAGCAAGACAAACGAAGCTAGGGCCTGAAGAAATCACAAGAGAGATTCCTAATATCTCGGAAGAAAGCTTAAATAATCTCGATGAGATGGGAATTATTAGGATTGGTGCTTTTGTTGAGAGTGGAGATATTCTTGTAGGTAAAGTGACTCCAAAAGGGGAATCAGATCAACCACCTGAAGAAAAACTGTTAAGAGCTATTTTCGGTGAAAAGGCTCGAGATGTGAGAGATAATTCCCTCAGGGTACCTAAAACTGAAAAGGGAAGGGTTTTGGATGTTCGCATTTATACTAGAGAACAAGGTGATGAATTACCTCCAGGAGCCAACATGGTTGTTAGAGTTTATGTGGCCCAGAGAAGGAAAATTCAAGTGGGTGACAAAATGGCAGGGAGGCATGGAAATAAAGGAATTATTAGCAGAATCTTACCTAGAGAAGATATGCCTTATTTACCTGATGGTACCCCTGTGGACATAGTTCTCAATCCTTTAGGAGTTCCAAGTAGGATGAATGTAGGTCAAGTTTTTGAATTATTGATGGGCTGGGCAGCTTCCAACTTAAATTGCCGGGTTAAAGTTGTTCCATTTGATGAAATGTATGGAGCCGAAAAATCACATCAAACTGTTCAAGCATTTTTAGAGGAAGCTTCGAAACAGCCAGGTAAAGCATGGGTTTACAATCCTGAAGATCCTGGAAAGTTATTACTTAAAGATGGTAGAACAGGGGAACCCTTTGATCAGCCAGTTGCTGTCGGATACTCGCACTTCCTCAAATTAGTCCATTTGGTAGATGATAAAATTCATGCAAGATCTACTGGTCCTTACTCTTTAGTTACACAGCAACCATTGGGCGGTAAAGCTCAGCAAGGTGGACAAAGGCTTGGAGAAATGGAAGTATGGGCTCTTGAAGCTTATGGAGCCGCTTATACTCTTCAAGAATTGTTAACAGTTAAATCTGATGATATGCAAGGAAGAAATGAAGCGCTTAATGCGATCGTAAAAGGTAAACCGATCCCAAGGCCTGGTACTCCTGAGTCATTTAAAGTCCTCATGAGGGAATTACAATCATTAGGCTTGGATATAGGGGTTTATACTGACGAAGGAAAAGAGGTAGATTTAATGCAAGATATCAATCCGAGAAGAAATACTCCATCAAGGCCGACTTACGAATCACTCGGAACCTCTGAATATGAGGAAGATTAAATACTCAATTAAAACCTTTTAATTTAAATTCGCCAAAAATGACAAACAGCAACTTAAGAACTGAAAATCACTTTGATTACGTCAAAATTTCGATAGCTTCTCCGCAAAGAATAATGGATTGGGGTCAGAGGACATTGCCCAATGGACAAGTAGTTGGTGAAGTTACGAAACCTGAAACTATCAATTACAGGACACTTAAACCAGAAATGGATGGATTATTTTGTGAAAAGATTTTTGGGCCATCTAAAGATTGGGAATGTCATTGCGGAAAGTATAAGAGAGTAAGACATCGCGGCATCGTTTGTGAGAGATGTGGTGTTGAAGTAACTGAAAGTAGAGTCAGAAGACATAGGATGGGCTACATAAAACTCGCTGCGCCAGTTTCCCATGTTTGGTATTTGAAAGGAATCCCTAGTTACGTTGCAATACTTTTGGATATTCCGCTTAGGGATGTAGAACAAATAGTTTATTTTAATTGTTATGTCGTTTTAGATCCAGGTGATCATAAAGAACTTAAATATAAGCAATTACTCACTGAGGATGAGTGGCTGGAAATTGAAGATGAAATTTATGCTGAAGATTCAACTATAGAAAATGAACCTTTTGTGGGAATTGGTGCTGAGGCACTGAAGCAATTACTTGAGGACCTTGATTTAAATCAGGTTGCCGAAGAGCTTAGAGAAGAAATTACTAATAGCAAAGGGCAAAAGAGGGCGAAGCTTATAAAACGGATAAGAGTTATTGATAATTTCATTGCAACTAATGCAAAACCAGAATGGATGGTTTTGGATGCAATACCAGTTATACCTCCTGATCTTAGACCTATGGTTCAGCTTGATGGAGGAAGATTTGCAACTTCAGATTTAAATGACTTATATAGAAGAGTTATAAATAGAAATAATAGATTAGCTAGGCTTCAAGAAATTCTAGCTCCAGAAATTATAGTAAGAAATGAAAAAAGAATGCTTCAGGAGGCAGTTGATGCCCTTATAGATAATGGAAGAAGAGGTAGAACTGTTGTTGGAGCAAATAATAGAGCTCTTAAGTCCCTTAGTGACATAATTGAAGGAAAACAAGGAAGATTTAGACAGAATCTTCTTGGAAAGCGTGTTGACTATTCAGGAAGATCTGTAATAGTTGTGGGTCCTAAACTAAAAATGCATCAGTGTGGTCTCCCAAAAGAAATGGCGATAGAGCTCTTTCAGCCTTTTGTAATCCATAGATTGATACGACAAAATATTGTAAATAATATTAAAGCTGCAAAAAAATTAATACAAAAAGCTGATGACGAAGTTATGCAGGTACTGCAGGAAGTTATCGAAGGTCATCCAATTCTCTTAAATAGAGCACCTACACTGCATCGTTTAGGAATTCAAGCTTTTGAACCAAAATTGGTTGGAGGTAGAGCAATACAACTTCATCCTTTAGTGTGTCCTGCATTCAATGCTGACTTTGATGGAGATCAAATGGCAGTTCACGTTCCTTTAGCTTTAGAGGCACAAACTGAAGCACGCATGCTTATGTTGGCTAGTAATAATATTTTGTCTCCTGCTACTGGGGAACCAATTGTGACTCCATCACAAGATATGGTTTTAGGATCTTATTATCTGACGGCTTTGCAACCGAATTATCAACAACCAGAATTCGGAGATAACAAGACTACTTTTGCTTCATTAGAAGATGTCATATTTGCTTTTGAAGATAAAAGACTCAGCCTGCATGAATGGGTTTGGGTTAGATTTAATGGAGAAGTTGAAGATGAAGACGAAATGCGTAGTCCACAAAAAACTCAAGAGCTAGATGATGGCTCAAGATTAGAAATCTGGAATTTAAGAAGGGACAGATTTGACTCTGACAATAATTTAATAAGTAGATTTGTGCTGACAACTGTTGGGAGAGTAGTTATGAACTATACCATCATAGATTCTGTATCTAAAACGTAATCTTTAAAAACTATTTTTCATTTATTTAAAAATCATGACTTCATCTAAATCTAAAAAAACATCCAGAGTTCGTAAAACTACTAAAAACTCAAAAAAGAACAATCCAGTCTCAATGCCTGCTCTCGCTAAAACGCCTCCATCATTTAAAAATAAGGTAGTTGATAAGAAAGCCTTAAAAAATTTAGTCTCTTGGGCTTATAAAACTCATGGAACAGCTATAACTGCAGCCATGGCAGATAATCTAAAGGATTTAGGATTTAAATATGCCACCCAAGCTGCGGTCTCTATCTCAGTTGATGACTTAAAAGTTCCTGAAGCTAAACAAGACTTAATAGGACAAGCTGAAGAGCAAATATCTGCTACAGAAGAATGCTATAGACTTGGTGAAATTACCGAAGTTGAAAGGCACACAAAAGTTATAGATACCTGGACTGAAACTAATGAAAGATTGGTGGATGCTGTAAAGAATAATTTTAATCAAAATGATCCACTCAATTCCGTTTGGATGATGGCTAATTCAGGAGCGAGGGGCAATATGTCTCAGGTAAGACAACTTGTTGGTATGAGGGGATTGATGGCTAATCCTCAAGGAGAAATCATTGACCTGCCAATAAGAACTAATTTTAGAGAAGGACTCACTGTTACTGAATATGTAATTTCCTCTTATGGAGCAAGAAAAGGTTTGGTGGATACTGCCTTAAGAACTGCCGATTCTGGTTATTTGACTCGAAGATTAGTTGATGTTGCTCAGGATGTAATTGTAAGAGAAGAAGATTGTGGAACAGAACGATCAATAGTTGTTGAAGCTGAAGATGGTAAATTTGGAGCAAGGCTTCTTGGTAGGCTTACCGCTGAGGATATTTTTGATGCTGAAGAAAACCTTGTTGTTCCTCAAAACACTGCCATTGATCCTGTATTGTCAGGAGAAATTGAGAAGGCATCTATTAGTGAAGTAAAAATAAGATCTCCATTAACATGTGAAGCTAACAGATCTGTTTGTAGGAGGTGCTACGGATGGGCGTTGGCTCATAATCATTTGGTTGATTTAGGTGAGGCAGTTGGAATTATTGCTGCTCAATCGATTGGTGAGCCGGGAACTCAATTGACAATGAGAACTTTCCATACTGGAGGTGTATCAACTGCCGAAAGTGGAGTTGTAAGATCAAAAATTTCTGGTAAAGTTGAGTTTAGTTCAAAAGCAAAGGTTAGGGGTTATAGAACTCCACATGGCGTAGAAGCTAAACAAGCAGAAGTTGATTTCATACTTAAGATAATTCCTTTAGGAACTAATTCTGGCAAAGCTCAGAAAATTGAAGTTTCTAGTGGATCGCTTTTATTTGTAGATGACGGTGAAGAAATTAGTTCTGATATAACTGTTGCTCAGATTACTGCTGGAGCCGTGAAAAAGAGTGTTGAAAAAGCAACAAAGGATGTTATTTGTGATTTGGCTGGTCAAGTTAGGTACGACAAGGTTATTCAACCAAAGGAGGTAACAGATAGGCAGGGTAATATTACCTTAAAAGCTCAAAGATTAGGAAGATTGTGGGTTTTAGCTGGAGATGTTTATAACTTGCCACCAAATGCAAGACCGGTTATATCACCTGGGAAATCTGTAGATGAAGGGACAGTGTTGGCAGAAGCAAGTCAATCAAGTGAGTTTGGTGGACAAGTTAGATTAAGAGAATCAATAGGAGATTCAAGAGAAGTTCAGATTGTCACTACTTCAATGTCTTTAACTGATTTTAAATTAATTGAAGAATCTACTCACTCAGGTCAAATATATAATTTGGAATCTATTGATGGTACATCTTATCGTTTAAACATTTCCCCAGGAAGTAAAATTAGTAATGGTGAGGTAATAGCAGATTTAACGGATGAAAGGTTCCGTACAAAAACTGGCGGTCTAGTAAAATATGCGCCGGGATTAAGCGTCAAAAAAGCGAGATCATCTAAAAATGGTTTTGAAGTAAGTCAAGGAGGTACATTGCTCTGGATTCCCCAAGAGACACATGAAATTAATAAGGATATATCTCTTCTAATGATTGAAGATATGAAATGGATTGAAGCTGGAACAGAAGTTGTAAAAGATATTTTTAGTCAAACATCAGGAATCGTCACTGTTACACAAAAAAATGATATCCTTCGTGAAATAACTGTAAGAAATGGAACTTTTCATGAGTGTGATGATGATGAAGTTTTGAACAGATTTACAGAAGAAGGAAATCTTGTAAATCCAGGCGAAAAGATTTTAGATGGTGTTGATAATAAAGAAATCCTATTTGTTCAAAAATTAGAAACACCTAAATGTCGAGGTTTGTTATTAAGAACTGTTGAAGAATTTAGTATTCCTGACCAGGCGCAATTACCACAACTATCACATGTTAAGCAGGAAAAAGGCCCACATTTAGGCTTAAAAGCTATCCAAAGGCTTACTTATAAAGACGGTGAATTGATAAAATCAGTTGAAGGGGTTGAATTACTTAGAACACATTTAAGTATTGAAAGCTTTGATGCTACTCCTCAAATGACTATTGACGTCGAGTCGATTGAAGATAAAAATGATGCATCAATCAATAGATTAAATTTAGTAATATTGGAGTCTATTCTTGTAAGAAGAGATACTATATCTGACTCCAGTCATGGCTCAACACATACAGAACTGCAAGTCAATAATAACCAATTAGTAAAAGCAGGAGATGTAATAGCTACTACTCAAATTCTTTGCAAAGAGAAGGGATTGGTTCAATTACCGAATGTCGATGATGATGAGCCAATAAGAAGGTTAATAGTTGAAAGAGAAGAAGATAAAATAAAAATAAAAATTAGTGGCAAAGCATTAGTTAAAGTGGGTGATCGTGTAGTTGATGGTGATCCTATTAGTGATTCTGTAAAATCAACTTCTTGTGGAGAAGTAGAAGATATTTCTAATACTTCAGTAACCTTAAGACTTGGCAGGCCCTATATGGTTTCTCCTGATTCAGTTTTGCATGTTAAAGACGGAGACTTGGTTCTTAGGGGAGATGGTCTAGCTTTACTTGTTTTTGAAAGGCAGAAAACTGGAGATATTGTGCAAGGATTACCTCGTATTGAAGAGTTATTAGAAGCTAGGAGACCTAGAGATTCAGCAATTCTATGTAAAAAATCTGGAATTGTTCAGCTTAAAAAAGGTAATGATGAAGAATCAGTTTCTTTATCAGTTATTGAAAAAGATGATTTAGTTAATGAATATCAACTATTAATTGGAAAAAATATAATGGTAAGTGATGGACAACAAGTTAAAGGTGGAGAATCTTTAACTGATGGTCCAATTAATCCACATGAACTATTAGATTGCTATTTCAATGATTTAAAAGATCAAAAACCTCTGTTAGATGCAGCTCGAGAATCTATATCAAAACTACAAAGAAGTATGGTAAGTGAGGTACAAAATGTTTATAAGTCGCAGGGTGTAGCAATCGATGATAAGCATATTGAAGTTATTGTTAGACAGATGACAAGTAAAGTCCGTATAGAAGATGCTGGGGATACTACTCTTTTGCCTGGTGAACTTATAGAGTTGAGGCAAGTAGAAGATACAAACCAAGCAATGGCAATTACAGGAGGAGCTCCAGCAGAATTTACTCCTGTTTTGTTGGGCATTACTAAAGCCTCTCTCAATACAGATAGCTTTATTTCAGCAGCATCCTTCCAAGAAACAACAAGAGTTCTTACAGAAGCTGCGATTGAAGGTAAATCTGATTGGTTAAGAGGATTAAAAGAAAATGTTATCATCGGTAGACTAATACCTGCAGGTACAGGGTTTAGCGGTTTTGTGGAGGAATTATCCTCAGAGGCTGGTCCTCATCCTGATATTCTTGCAGAAGAATCTGGTGGGTACCGAAGAGCACAGAACTTAAGGCCAGATTATACAGTTGATATGCCACAAACACCTGCCGTAAGCTCTACTGCAATACTTGATGATCCTAGTGATGAAGATTTGGAGACAACGAGAAATCGACATGGAATAGATCCCTCTTCTAGTAATTTCGCAGCCTTTGCAAGGCCTAATGCTGAAAATCAATTTTCTGAAGATCAATTACCAGATCCTGCCGCATTGGAGGGATTGCAGGAGGAGGGCCTTCTGTCTGATGAATAAATATTATCTATTATCATTTTTAGTAACTAGAATAGTTTTTTAATTTATAACTGATGATTAAGCCAGAGATTGTACCTAAAAGAAAATTACCCCGATATGGATTCCATTCTTATAATGAAAGACTTAATGGAAGAATGGCAATGATTGGTTTTATTGCACTTATTCTTACAGAATTCTTTCTAAAACATGGTTTGCTGTTATGGTAAAAATAGTTTTTAAATAAAGACTACAAAATTTGAAAAATCTTCTTGGAAGTAGTATTAGGGATTTAGAAAATGTAGCTTTAGATTATGGACAAGCTGCTTTTAGAGGTCGCCAAATCTATAGCTGGATTTATAACTATAGAAATAAGAACAAAAATATTGATCAAATAGAAGTTTTACCTTTAGAATTTCGAAAGAAGTTAAGGGATGATGGTTTCAAAGTAAGTGAGCTGATTATTAAAGAAAGAAACTTAGCTAAAGATGGTACTTTAAAGCTATTACTTTCTACAGACGATAATGAAAGTATTGAGTGCGTTGGTATACCAACTGAAAAAAGATTAACTGCTTGTCTCTCTAGTCAGGTTGGTTGCCCAATGGACTGCAAATTTTGCGCAACTGGCAAGGAAGGTTTGAAGAGATCTTTAAAAGCAAGTGAAATTTTAGATCAAATTTTATTTATCGAAAATGAAATGAATAGAAAAGTGACTAATATTGTTTTCATGGGTATGGGCGAGCCCTTATTGAATATTGATGACTTAATTTTGTCAATTAGATCTATAAATAATGATTTCCAGATCAGTCAGAGAAAGATAACCGTAAGCACAGTGGCTGTTCCAAAAATGATAGGTAAATTATCAGAAAAGTCTTTTCAAATTTTGGGTAATTGTCAATTTACATTAGCAATTAGCCTACATGCTTCAAATCAAAAAATAAGAGAGACGATAATACCTAGTGCAAAAAACTATGAAATCAAAAATATAATCGAAGATTGTAAGAGATTCGTAAGAGAAACTGGTCGGAGGATAAGTTTTGAATATCTAATGCTTAGTGGCCTGAATGACAAGTTAGAACATGCTTATGAGTTGAGTAATTTGCTGAAAGGTTTTCAATGTCACGTAAATTTAATACAATATAACCAAATTGATGAGGTTGAATTTCAACGAACCTCTTTAAAAAATCTCCATTTATTTCAATCTAGACTTGTAAAGAATGGAATCGCTGTAAGCATAAGAAAAAGTAGAGGTCTAGATAAAAATGCTGCATGTGGTCAGCTAAGACAAAATGCAAAAAATAAATAATATTATCTAATAAAAATTTTTTAAAAGTCTCTTAAACAGGTTATTATTGTGTTAAATAATTTTAAATCCTTGAGTTTTATTAAGACAAAAATTTTACCTTTCGCTATCGTCTCACTCTTTGGGATTGCCTTTTTTGCTGTTAGTGCAAGAATTTGGTTGCCAGGAGATATGATGTCTCCTGCCCCCATAAATTAATATTTTTAGTTTTTTAAAATGACAAAAAATAGGGATCCTAATAAAGAAAGCTTGGTTGATATCGCTGTTGATCCAGATGTTTTAGCGAGAGAATTGGCTTTAGAAATTGAAATAGATCCTTTAGAACAAATTGATGAAGATTCTTTTCCAAAAGGTTTAAACATAACTCAGGAGTGCAATGAAGCATTAAGAATGCTAAAAGGTAACAGAGAAGAGAGAATACAGGGATTAAGAATATTTTGTGAATATAGAGATTCAAGATCTTTTCCCCTTTTGTTACCATTACTTGATCAACCTTGTCCTGTTGAAAGAATGAGTGTTGTATATGCTTTGGGTCGTAATCCGTGTCCTAGCGCGGTCGAGAAACTTGTTAGTCTTTTGAAGACTGATGATAATGCTTATGTTAGAAGAGCGACAGCTTGGAGCTTAGCTAATTATGATAATCAAATCGTTCTGGAGCCATTAATAAATGCTTTGAAGAACGATGTAGCCGCAGTAAGATTATGGTCATCAAGTTCTCTAGCTGAAATCGGAAATGTTTCTTTGAAAAATGCTCAATTGGCAGCAGAACAACTTTTAATAAGTTTAAAAATAGATAATGAACCAGGTGTAAGAAGTAATTGCATCTGGTCATTGTGTAGATTGTATGAAAAATTAGATAATACATTTCAAGAAAATTTCGTTGATGAATGCACCAAGATAGCTCTTTTCGATAAAGAACCTTCCGTTATGGAAGAAGCAAAAACTGCCTTGGATTCAATGGGGATGCAAGGTTTTTATAACTAAATTTTTTTATTTTTTTTAAAAGCACACGACTGAATAAGTTTATTTATTAGATATTCAATATAAAAATTAAAATTAATTAACTTGTACCAACTGAAACAAAAAATTTTCGTTATTCTATATAAAGTAAAAGTACTTAGTACTTGAATTTAATGCCTCAAAAAACATTAAGATTCAAAATTCATCAAGATGGTAGAGTCGAAGAGACTGTTGAGGGATTTACAGGTAACTCTTGTAATGAAGCTACAAAAAATCTTGAAAACTCTCTCGGAGAAGTAACAGTCAAGAATAAAACATCTGATGCTTTCATCGCTAATCAAAGTGAAAACTTAACACAATTAAATAACGAATCTAATGTCACATTTTAGTACGATTAAAACCCAGCTCAAAGAAGCAGAGCCATTAATTAAGGCTTTAAATCATTTCGGTTATAGTATTAATCAAGAAGAAAAGTTTGTAAAAGGATATAAAGGTCAATTCACAGCAGTTGATATAAGTATGCATTTACCAGGTGATACCCAAGTTGGATTTAAATGGGATAACAATTCTAATGCATATGAATTAGTTACTGACCTTGATCTATGGAAATTTGAGATTCCAGTAGAAAGATTTATCTCAAAAGTCACACAAATGTATGCTTACCAAACAATTATTTCTAAAACGCAAGAAGATGGATATCAAATCGTAGAACAAAAAAATAAAAATGATGGTTCTATTGAATTGGTCTTAACCAAGTGGGAAAACTAATGTCAAGATATGGATTTTACGGATCCATTTCATAGTACTGAAGAAAATATTGAGATTACGGGCTGGGAGCCCGTTTTAGGCGGTCAGTTAGCCGAAAAAGCTGTATGGGTTGATGAAGCTAAGTGTATTGGTTGCCAGTACTGTGTTCACGTCGCTTCGAATACTTTCACTGTTGATCAATTTCATGGTAGAAGTCGAGCTATTAGGCAAGATGGAGATAGTTCTGATGTCATACAAGAAGCAATAGATACATGCCCTGTTGATTGTATTCATTGGGTCAAATTTGAAGAATTGGATGATTTAGAGAATAGTCTCGACAGGGATATGTTTCAAACATTTGGAAAGCCACCGAGAATGAATAAGCACTAATATCAAAAAGATGCAATATCGTAGATTTGGTAGAACCAATCTAAAGATTCCTGTTTTATCTTTAGGTGGTATGAGATTTCAAAAAAGTTGGGATCAATTAGATTTTTCTGAGGTTTCATACGAAGAACAAAATAAAGTAGAAAATATATTAGATCTTGCAACACAATATGGCTTAAGTCATGTAGAAACCGCCAAGTACTATGGAACTTCTGAGATGCAATTAGGGATGTGTTTTAAGAATACTAAGAAAATCCCAAATATAATTCAAACAAAGATTCCACCAAATAGTGATCCGGAAATTTTTGAGCGAGATGTATTATCTAGTATTGAAAAATTGCAAGTTAAAAAAATTGATTTATTAGCAATACATGGTATTAATACTTCTGAACATTTACATCAGGCTATTCGAGATGGAGGTTGCATTGATATTTTGAGGAATTTTCAAAAAGAAAATTTAATTGGATCTATTGGATTTTCAACCCATGGAAAATCTTCACTTATTGAAAAGGCCATATCAACAAACTTATTTGATTATGTAAATTTGCACTGGTATTTCATTAATCAGGATAATACAAAGGTTATTAATTTAGCCAATAAGCATGATCTTGGCGTTTTCATAATAAGTCCCACTGATAAAGGGGGACATCTTCATTCTCCCTCAAGAAAAATGTTGGAATTATGTAAACCACTTCATCCTATAGTTTTTAATGATCTTTTTTGCTTAAGAAATCAAAATGTCCATACTTTGAGTGTGGGAATTGGAAAAGAGACAGATTTCGCTCTGCATTTAGAAGCTGTCTCGTTGTTATCAGAATCTGAGAAGTATGTGCCTAAGATAATTAACAAATTAAGGCAGGAATCAATTAATTGCTTAGGTTTAGAGTGGCATCAAAATTGGAATAGAAATTTACCAAGTTGGGAATATACGCCGGGAAATATTAATATTCCTGTTCTGCTTTGGCTTTCAAATTTAATTGATTGGTTGGGTATGGAAGGATATGCAAGAGCTAGATATCAATTACTTGGTAATGGAAGTCACTGGTTTCCAGGATTCAACGCAAATTTACTAGATGTAGATGTTTCTGAAGGACAATTATTGAAAGTATTAGAAGGTCATATAAATCCAAAAAAAGTTATAAGAAAACTGAGAAATTTAAAAGAAAAGTTTGGAGATAAGAATGCAAAAAGACTATCAAAAAAATAATTTCATAATGGATTTTTTTCAGGTTTGCCAACTTTTCTTGGGTAAATTTCAGGGCATAATCTTTTTTGTTGAATAAGAATTATATTTCGGGTGCCTTTATTTCTTGGTAATAGTATCTCTTTTTTATCTTTAACTTTACCTTCTAATATTTCTAAAGTTTTATCTAGATTTTTGCTTTCTTCATTAGTCCATTTGCCACAATATAAAACTCCAAACCCTTCTTTTTTTAACATTGGTAGTATATATTCTGAAACTGTTGATGGATTACTAACAGCTCTAGTTGTTGCAATATTAAAATTATTTCTCATTGACGATTCGTGGGCTAAGTTCTCAATACGATCATTGATTACATGAATATTGTTTTTGAAATTGATCTGTTCAACTAAAATTTTTATTGCATCTGTTTTCTTTTTCAAAGAATCAATAAGGTATATCTCAGAATTAGGATGAGTTATGGCATAAGCTAAACCTGGGAAGCCACAGCCTGATCCAATATCTAAAAATTTTTTATTATCAAAATTAATATTCGTGAAAGCTTTGAATGGCCAAATGCTGTCAAAAACTTGAGATACCCAATAATCATCCCCATCAGTTAATTTTGTGAGATTGGTTTTATTATTTAATTCTTTAATTTTAATTTGCAACTCTTGAAATAAATTTATTTCTTCTTCAGTTATTAAGGAAAGAATTTCTTCAGGAATGTTTTGTTTTTTCATTTCGTTATAATTATGAATTTATACCATCCATTAAATACATTTTATTTAGTAAAAATTTATTAGAATTACAATATTCATAAAAGATTATTTTGAAAGGGGAAACTTCCTACTACGAAATTTTAGGTGTAAATGAAAATGCATCCAATCATGAATTAAGAAAGGCATTTTGTAAACTTTCTATTGAGTTGCATCCCGATACAACTTCATTAGAAATAGACGTTGCTAAAAGTAAATTTCAAGAAGTTCTTGAAGCTTATGAACATTTAAATAATAGAAATTTAAGGAAAATATATGATGACAAACTAAAAGAAAACTCTAGAAGTACAAATAATACTAACGTTTTAAATAATTTAGTAATCGATTCTAATAATCAAAATTTATTAGGAAATAGGAGACCTTTTTCGAATGGAGAATTGTTTTCGTTGTTTCTTTTAATTATCATCATTTCTATAAGTTTAATTTGTTCAATTTTTATTGCTTCTTTTACTGGCAAAGAATTAGAAACAATACCGCTTTGGCTAATTAAATAATTTTTTAAAAAAGTCTGTGAATCCCTCTAAAAAACCTATCAATCAAAATTCACTGCAATCATTGGAATTGTGGTTAACTGATTTAGGTGCTGTGAAGGATATAAATAATCCATCTAAATGGTATCTGTTACTTTCAAATTGGAATGCAACTATTATTTTTGAACAAGAGGATTTAAGTGTTATCTGGGAAAGTGAAGGACAAGAAACTAAAAGACTATTTTCCTATTGCATTAATAGAGAAGATGTGGAAAATGCAATACTGCAGGGACCTTAAATTTCTATCTAAAGATTTTCTAAGATTTGCCTTATTATCCAGTAACTTTTTTCTAATTGATCATCGGTTATACAGAGAGGTGGCAAGAGATAAATAACATTCCCGAGGGGTCTAATAAATAAACCTTGCTCCATTGCAAGACTTTTTATTTCTTTCCCAATATTATTGAAATAACCTTTTTTGTTCCCAATATCTAAATCGAAGGCAGCAATTGTGCCGGATACCCTTATTTTTTTTATATAAGGTAAGTTTTTAAATTTAATTAAGTGAGATAAATGTTTTTCTTCAAGTGAAAGGTATTTTTGTGGTTCTTGTTCTAATAAATCAAGGCTAGCGTTTGCCGCAGCACAACCTAAAGGATTGGCAGTAAAACTATGTCCATGCCAAAAAGTTTTTCTTGGGGAATCATCAATAAAGGATTGAAAAATTTGTTCTTTACATAAAGTTATTCCCATTGGTAAAAATCCACCAGTTAAGCCTTTTGAAATACTTATTAAATCAGGAACGATTTTTGCCTTTTGAAACGCAAAAAGACTTCCACATCTTCCAAACCCAGTCAAAACTTCATCAGCAATTAACAAAGAATTATTATTTTTTATAATTTCTGAAACTTTTTTTATAAACTGAGGCCTAACCATATTCATTCCTCCTGCTCCTTGAACAAGTGGCTCAAGGATTACTGCAACTGTGGGAGTTTTAAGTAAAGTTTCTAATTTTTGGATCGCCTCATTTTCTTTATTTTCTACTCCTTCATCGTTCATCCAAGTTGAAGGCCAGGGGACTCTCCTAACTGGGAACATAAGATTATCGAAATTCTCATTAAAAATATTTCTCTCGCCTAAAGCCATTGCTCCGAATGTATCGCCATGATAGGCGCCATCAAAAGCTACTATTTGAGTTCTTGTCTCGCCTCTATTTTGCCATGATTGGAAGGCAATTTTTAAAGCGACTTCCACTGCAGTAGAACCGTTATCAGAAAAGAATAATCTTTCTAGTTTTGTTAATTCACTAAGTCTTTCTGCTAATTTTTTTGCCTGTGGATGTAAAAAATCAGCAAATATAACTTGCTCAAGTTTTTTTGATTGATTAAAAATGGCATCCGCAATATATTTGTTACTATGTCCATGAAGAGTTACCCACCAACTACTAATTGCATCTATTAGCTCTTTTTTAGGATTTTTAGTAAATAGGAGAGCATCCTTACCATGAGTTACCTCTATTTGTGGTTTGCTTTTATTGATTTGTGTAAAAGGTGGCCAAATATTTGGGTGCCAATCTTGATTTGGAGTTTTTGAATCCAAAGATTTCATTTAACTTATTTTTGAGTTTAAAAGTGAGATCAACTTATTTTTAATTTCAAGTTCTTTCCATAGTATATCTAAATTATTTGAGTCCATTTTTTTGATGTATGGAAATTCAGTAATTAACGGAATACCACTAAAATCAACTAAAGTTTTTGGATTATCTAAGTGTTTTTCACCATTGATTACTAATCCTAAAATCTCAATATTTCTTCGTTTTAAGGCCTCAATACTAAGCAGGGTATGGTTAAGAGTGCCAAGTGAGCTCTTACATACAAGTATTACTGGAAGATTCCATTGTTTTATTTGATCTATTTGTAAAAAATTGCGTGTTATTGGAACCATTAATCCACCTGCAGTTTCTACAATTAATGAGCCTTTTACTTTTGGCAATCTCAACATGTCAAAGTTAATAGTTTTTTGATCTATTTCAGCAGCCCAATGAGGAGATAAAGGTTTTGTAAAGACATAAGCTTCTTTGATTATTTTCTCCTTACTTACTTGTGCAAGTTTTTTAACAGTTTGACTATCGGTAAGAGATTCAATACCACTTTGAATAGGCTTCCAATAAAAGGAATTTAATCCTCTAACGAAAAAAGAGCTTATTAAAGTTTTCCCAATATCAGTATCTGTTCCGCAAATTATAAATTTGAAAATATTGTTGTGACTATTCATAATTTTTTTATGATTTGAATCTCAATTTGCCATGAAAGGTTCACTGTATTATTGTAATTCTTTGGCCAAAACTTTTGAATTTCCTTCAACTCTTTCACTGTTTTGCGTTTACAATTTGTTGATTGTGCTCCTACATTTTTAATGCTTCTAAAGAGCTTATATACATCTTCAAAATTTTCAAGATAATTAAATTGTTTTGAATAATATATTTCAGTAGATTTGAAATCTTTTAATAATTCTTTTGAACAAAGGAAATTAAGACCACTATATTCAATATCAATTTTTTTACAAGTATCTTTCCATTCAGGAAAACAATCTTTTGTTGGATATGAAATGATTAAAAAACCTCCAGGTGTTAATTTGCTAAACCAATTTTTTATTATCTTTTTTGGGTTGTTTAACCAATGTATGCAAAAGTTAGATGTTAATAGTGAACAGTTATTTATTTCAGGAGGTAGATCGTTATTCAAATCCCATAAAAATTTTTTTCTATATAATTTATTCTCAAGAAGCATTTTCTTGCTGAAATCAATTCTGGATACTTTTTGGGAAGAAAAAATTTTTTCTATTTCATCTGCTAATAGTCCGGGTCCTGATCCTAAATCTATCCATTCTCCTTTTTTTTGGGGATTTAATTCTTTGATAAATTGAACAATCTTTTTTGCAAAAAATTTCTGAATATTTGAATGTTCTAAGTACCGATATGCAGCATCATTGAAATTATTTTTTATTTTCTCATTCCACCTTTTACTATCCATCATAATCATTAAGTGTATTAAGTAAGATCTCGTATAAATTTAAATTATTCAAGCAATGCCCTTGTTGAGCTAATTTAATTAAAATTGGTCCCCTATCAAGTGTTTTATTTAAGGAATCTAAAAAGTTATTACTTGATTCGTTGTTAAGAATCAAATCATTTTCTGATTTTATAAAAATAATTTTGCAATCTTTTCTTAAAAATATTGGAAAATCTCTATTGATGTATAGTTGTTTTAAATCACTTAAAAGAAGAGTTTTATTTAAACTCTCTAAACTTTTGTAAAAGATATTTTTAAAACTATTATTCATATGATTTGGCATAAATGATCTATGTATAAATTCTTTCAACATATCCTTAGGTTCATCTTTTATGATTTTTGTTTCCATTCTTTTTAGAGATCTCAAAATAAAGTTTCTCTTATTACTTAAAGGAAGAAAATTATTAAAAGAATTTATAAGAACAACATGAGTCGCTTCTTTTAAAATATTTTTTTGCATTAAATGAAAACCTAATGAATGGCATAAAGTCATTCTGATTTCTTTTTTAGATTCGCTTTTAATCCATTTTGCTTGATAATTATTTGTAGAAAAATATCCCCTTTCATTATCTTGCCAATGCCAATTATTGTTTAAAAAATCAGTTTTATAATCATCCCAGAAATATTTATTTAGTCCCCACCCATGTTGAGTAATAATTTGTTTCATTTAAACTCTTTTAATACGGTAATGAAATTCTTTAGCAGATTAAAATCTAAGTTTCTTCGTATTGTTATTCTGATTCTTGACTGCCCAACTGGAACAGTTGGAGGTCTTATCGCAATTGCTAAAAACCCATTTTCTTCGAGATATTTTTGTAGACAAATTGCCTTCTCTTCTTGGCCAACAATAATTGATAAAATGTGAGAATCTCCCTGAACTGGAAAACTAAAATTTTTAATAATTTCATCTTTCCATATCTTCGCAGAAGATAACAGATCATTACCCCATTCTTTATTTTCTAAAATTTTTTTTAAACCTTCTAAAGCTCCAGCAGCTAAAGATGGCGCAAGAGCGGTTGTGTACCTAAATGCACCACTTGTTTGGATAAGATATTCACCAATTTCTGAATTAGAAGCTATGAAAGCTCCACCGCTTCCAAATGCTTTTCCGAAAGTTCCAGTAATAATAGTTATATCTGAACGGTAATTAAAACTTAAACCCCTACCTTCAGGGCCCAAGATCCCAATTGCATGAGCTTCGTCAACTAATAACTGAACACTATTTTTTTTGCAAATTTCCGTTATTTCTCTGAGCGGAGCAATTGATCCCTCCATACTATAAAGAGATTCAACAACAACTAAAATGGAATTTTTTGTGGGGTTAGATTTAGTAATTTTATCTTCTAAATCTTTTAAATTATTGTGTGAAAATCGAACCAGTTTTGCTTGAGCAGCTTTGACTCCAACCAATAAAGAGTTATGAATCAATTTATCTGCTATTACGATACTTTTTCTATTTGCTAGAGCCTGGATAGCGGCTATATTGGCTTGAAATCCGCTTGGGAAAAGTAATACTTTCTCTTGATCAAGCCACTTGGCAAGTTCTGTTTCTAATAATTTATGTATTGGTCTTGAACCTGTAATAAACCTAGAGCTTCCTGAACCAATACCTTCTAACAAGCTTATATCGTAAGCAGCTTTTATTAAATCCTTTTCCCTACTTAATCCAAAATAATCATTACTGCATAAGTCTATAAGTTTTTTATTTTTCGAATTTAAACTTAGAAGTTCGAATGATTTTTTGCCTAAAGAAAATGTTTTTAATTTACGGATTCTATTTTTTGGAATTTTTACTTTTTTCATTTTGGTAAAATAAAATATAGTGGATTTAATTAAAAAGATTTAGATTTACTATTAAAGTTTGCAAGGTATTTTTTGTTTATTAATATCTATATAGATCATATATTAAGAAGTTAACTCATCCTCTCTTCAATCACAATTATTGCTTAATTTAGAGGAATATTTCCCCTTTCCGCTAGATGATTTCCAATTAGAAGCAATACGAGCTATTAATAGCGGAAATTCTGTTGTTTTAACGGCACCAACAGGTTCGGGTAAAACATTAATAGGTGAATTTGCTATATATAGAGGCTTATCTCATGACAGCAGAGTTTTTTATACAACACCTTTAAAAGCCCTATCAAACCAAAAGTTTAGAGATTTTGCTAATCAATATGGTGAGAATAAAGTTGGTCTTTTAACTGGAGATATAAGTATAAATAGAGAAGCACCAATCTTAGTCATGACGACTGAGATTTTTAGGAACATGCTTTATGGCGAATTTGATGAATTTGATGATCCCTTAGAAAATTTGGAATCTGTGATTCTTGATGAATGTCATTATATGAATGACCCCCAAAGAGGCACAGTTTGGGAAGAAACTATAATCCATTGCCCCACTAGAACTCAAATAATAGCTTTATCCGCAACAATAGCCAATGCAGATCAATTACAAAATTGGATAGAAAAAGTGCATGGGCCCACAGTACTAATTAATAGTGATAAGAGACCAGTCCCACTTGATTTTATTTTTTGTAGTGTTAAAGGCCTCCATCCACTTTTAAATAATAAGGGTAATGGAATTCATCCAAACTGTAAGATTTGGAGAGCTCCTAAAGGGCAGAAAATAAGAGGGAAAGTGGGCAGGATAATGCAACCAAAGTCTCCCTCAATTAGCTTTGTGATCTCGAAATTAGCTGAACGAAATATGTTGCCAGCTATTTATTTTATTTTTAGTAGAAGAGGATGTGACAAGGCTATTGAGAATATAAAAGATTTAACTTTAGTGAGTTATTCAGAAGCAAGTATGATATCCCAAAAATTAAATGTTTATCTTAAAAATAATCAGGAAGCTATTAAAGATAAATCTCAATGCGAAGCATTAAAACGCGGTATTGCATCTCATCATGCTGGATTATTGCCTGCGTGGAAAGAATTGGTTGAGGAATTATTTCAGAAAGGTTTAATAAAAGTTGTTTTTGCAACTGAAACTCTTGCTGCAGGGATAAATATGCCCGCAAGAACAACTGTTATTTCTTCTTTATCAAAAAGGACAGAAGATGGGCATAGATTATTATTTAGCAGTGAATTTTTGCAAATGTCAGGAAGAGCTGGAAGAAGAGGAAAAGATACCCAGGGATATGTTGTTACATTACAAACGAGATTCGAAGGCGCCAAAGAAGCGAGTGCACTAGCTATAAGCAAACCAAATTCTTTAGAAAGTCAATTCACGCCTAGCTATGGAATGGTACTTAATCTTTTACAAAGTTATACTTTAGAGAAATCTAAAGAATTAATTAAAAGAAGTTTTGGTAGTTTTTTATATTTAGGAGAATCATCAGGTGAAAATATAATTCTTGAAAATTTAGATAAGGATTTAATTGAATTAAAAAAAATTACATCTAACGTTTCATGGAAAGATTTTGATGCATACGAAAAGTTAAAAAATCGTCTTAAAGAAGAGAGAAGACTCTTGAAAATTTTAGAAAAACAATCAGCAGAAAAATTATCAGAAGAGATAACTAATGCACTCCCATATATTAAAGATGGAAGCTTAATTTCAATTAAAGCTCCTCAAATTAAAAGAAAAATTGTTCCAGGATTAATTTGTAAGAAAATATATGAATCCCAAAAAATTAAGAGTTTATTGTGTTTGACAATTGATAATTTATTTATTCTTATAAAACCTTCATACATAGTCAGTATTTTTAATGATTTGGATGCAATTGATGTTTTAGGACTTGAAGTACCAAAGATGTATTTTTCTGGAGAGGTATTTAGGGGAGATGATATGTCGCAGTATTATGCGGATCAAATTTTAGAAGTTTCTAAAAAAAATGATTTACAAACTCCACAATATGATTTAACAACCGAAGTTTTGGCACAACAGCAACAAATT
>CACGBL010000002.1:0-55913 GCA_902571355.1 uncultured Synechococcaceae cyanobacterium
AAGAAGTATTAGTGGAAGCCCGTAATTGAGAAAACAATTTTGAAAATGTTGGATTTGAGGTGTTATTTTTCTCATCTGGATTGACTATCCCAGCAGAAATTATTGTTCTAAAAGCATCTTCAACTGAAATATCTAAATCCTTAACAGAAGACTCAGGAACGAGTGTATACCAGCCAGTAGTTGGGTTTGGAGCTGTAGGGATGAAAACACTAAGTAACTTTTCTTCCAATTCTGGCTGTAGAGAAGGTCCTACGTCTCCAGTTACAAAGCCTACACTATATAGTCCCTCACGGGGATATTCAACTAAAACAACTCGTCGAAATCTATTAGATTTATTACTTAAGAAAGTTTCAAGCAATTGTTTAAGAGTTTTATAAACCGCTCCAGCTACAGGAATTTTTGATAAAGTACCCTCTCCAAATTCTAATAACCATCTTCCTACAAAATTTCTAGCCATTAACCCTATAAGCAGAATAGCTAATAAAGGAACAGTTAAACCTAGGGTGAGATTAATTAAATCTTGTAATAAAGGATTTAAATTAATAAAAGGATTCAGTTGCTTTGGGACTGAAGTAACCAACGTTAAAACAAATTTACTAACTAATGATGACAGCCAGATTGTTGTTGCTAGGGGTATTACAACTAACAACCCTGCAATAAGATCATTTTTGAGATCTTGTTGAAGCCTAGATCCTAAATTCGAATCTTGATTTTGATTAGATTCAACCAAAATAACGTTTTAACTATATTAACTTTACTAATAATTTAACTGTTTTTACTAAGTTAGGATATATTTTTCTTAAATATATCTAATTTATTTATAAGTTTATTTTCCAAAAATGACTTCTAAAAGAGATGCTATAAACAAAAAGAAATGATTGATACAATTCAAGATAAAAAAGAAATAAGTAAAAAATTAAAAGAAAGAGCTATTTTTGAAGGTTTTGCAATTGCTGGAATAGCTTCAATACCAGGTAGTTCGCGCGTAAAATTAAGAACTAATGCATTAGAAAGATGGTTATCAAATAACTATCATGCTGAAATGAAATGGATGGAAGCAGAAAAAAGAAAAAATATAGGTTCACTTTTAGAAGATGCCAAAAGTGTTTTAAGCGTTGGGTTTACTTACATTAATTCACAAAACAACAACAATAATTTCCTCAAGGTAGCTAAATATAGCCAAGGTGAGGATTATCATAAAGTGATTCACAAAAAATTAAAGAATATTGGTGAATGGATCAACCTACAAATCCCTGATTGCAAATGGAAAATATGTGTTGACACCTCTCCGCTTCTCGAAAAAGCATGGGCAGAGGAGGCAGGGATTGGTTGGATAGGTAAAAATAGTAATTTAATAAGCAAAAAAAATGGTTCTTGGTTTACTTTGGGTTTTATGATTCTCACGAAAGATTTAATACCAGATAAACCTCATCAATCACTTTGTGGAAAATGTGATATTTGTATTGAACATTGTCCCACAAAAGCAATCGTAGAACCCTTTGTAATACAATCAGATCTATGCATTGCGTATCACACAATAGAGAGCAGAGATAAAGCTATTCCAAAGAAAATAGAAAAAAAATTAGGTGGATGGGTTGCAGGGTGTGATATTTGTCAAGATGTTTGTCCATGGAATAAATCTGTGCCATACAACAATAATTATGAAACTACACCAAAAGAATGGATTAAAAATCTTAATATTGAATCCATCAATTGGGACGATAAAACGTGGCAAGAAAATCTTAAAGGAACTACTTTAAAAAGAATTAAACCTTGGATGTGGAAAAGAAACATACAAGCAAATATAAATAATAAAAAAATTAAAATATGAAGAATATTTTAAAAAAAACACTCTGGATCTTCTCTATCTGTTTTTACTTTTTTCAAATAGAAGTAGCTCGAGCAATAGTTCCTTATTATTATTTTCCAACAATAAAAAATTTACAAAAGCAAAGTTTATATATTGGCAAAAATGCATATCAACTTCTTTATTTTGGTCAAGATGAAGACAGTCTTAACTTAGCCAAATTAGCTGTAAAAATAAATACAAAAGATGAAAAACTATGGTTGATTTTGGCTGAAGCGCAAATAGTTAACAAAAAATACAAAAACGCATTAAATTCTTTAAATAAAGCAGAACAGATCAATTCAAATATTAGCGAAATATATTTTGCTAAAAGTAATGTTTACTTAAAAATTTCCCAACAAACAAAAGCAAAGACTGCTTTAGAAAAAGGAATAAAAATTGAGCCTAATAATCACAAAGCTATTTTTCAATTAGGAAATATTTTATTAATGGAAAAAAATTATTTGGGAGCTATCAAATTGTTTGATAAATCTATAAAAATTAAACCTGACTTCTGGCAAGCAATTAATAATCAAGGTTTAGCTTATTTCGAGAGAAACAATGTAAATCTCTCAATCAAACTTTTTGAAAGTGCAATCTCAATTGAGGAAAATGCTGAACCATTACTTGGCCTAGCCTCATGTATAAATATCAATGATACAAAATTAGCAATTCAGCTAGCAAAAAAAGCTCTAGCTAAAGATCCCAAATATGTCGATTATGATTATAGAAAAGAACAGTTATGGGGAGAAAAACTACAAGCCAATACAGAAATTCTTTTACAAAATGAACAACTAAAAAAAGACGTAATACTGGCAAAATCCAAAATAATTGAATCATCTTAATGTTCAATACTGGTAAATATTGTTTTACCTATTAGTCTTAATTTAGTTAATTAATAATTATTCAGTTTTGCGCTCTAATGGATAAGAAAAAATTCACTTCCATCTCTCTTCAAGAAGAAATGCAACGTTCTTATTTGGAGTATGCAATGAGCGTAATAGTTGGACGCGCTTTACCTGATGCAAGAGACGGTCTTAAACCAGTACAAAGAAGAATCATATTTGCGATGTACGAATTAGGTTTAACACCTGATAAACCATTTAGGAAATGTGCAAGAGTTGTTGGAGATGTACTTGGAAAGTACCATCCTCACGGAGATCAAGCAGTATATGATGCATTAGTAAAGCTAGTACAAAATTTCTCAACTAAATATCCTACTCTTGACGGTCATGGAAATTTTGGATCTGTGGATAATGATCCGCCAGCTGCAATGCGATATACTGAGACCAGATTAGCTCCAATAGCTCATAAAGGATTTCTTGAAGAAATTGGATCAGAAACAGTAAGTTTTTCAAATAATTTTGACGGTTCTCAAAAAGAACCAGATGTTCTTCCAGCCCAACTCCCATTTTTATTGTTGAACGGCTCATCAGGTATTGCTGTTGGCATGGCAACAAATATACCGCCTCATAACCTAGGCGAAATTGTAGATGGTTTAGTTGCTTTACTAAAAAATAAAGATATAAGTGATAAAAAACTTTCTAACATTATCAAAGGTCCTGATTTTCCTACTGGCGGAGAATTAATTTATAGTCGGTCAATAGAGGAACTTTATGAAACTGGAAAAGGATCTATAACGATAAGGGGAGTTGTAAATACTGAAGAGGTAAATTTAGGCAAAGGAAAACATAAAAAAAATGCAATAATCATTACTGAACTTCCTTACCAAATTAATAAAGCAGGTTGGATTGAAAAACTCGCAGAACTTGTTAATTCAGGCAAGATTGATGGGATTTCTGATATTAGAGATGAGAGCGACAGAGATGGAATGAGAATTGTAATAGAACTAAAAAAAGATTCTAATTCTGAACTTGTTATTTCAAATTTATATAAAAAAACGAGTCTCCAAACAAACTTTGGCGCAATATTTTTAGCTTTAATTAAAGGCAAACCTGTACAACTAAACCTAAAAAAATATCTCAACTACTTTCTTGAGTTTAGAGAAGAAACAATTAGAAAGAGAACTTATTATTTTCTAAAAAATACTCTTGAAAAACTAGAAATATCAGAAGGTTTACGTAAAGCCACACAAAACATAAGAAAAGTTATAGAAATTATTGAAGAATCAGAAAATTCTGTAGAAGCAAAATCAAAATTAATTGAAAAATTTTTCTTAAGCGATAAACAAGCAAATTCAGTTTTGGATATGCCACTAAGAAAATTAACAAATCTAGAAAAGAATCAAATTGATAATGAAATAAAAACTTTGGAAGAAAAAAAGAATTATTTTCAAAAATTATTGAACGAAAGAGAATTATTAATTGAATTACTTATTGAAGAATTTCTAATATTAAAGAAAAAATATAATAGTGTAAGAAAAACAAAAGTAATAAAAAATATAAATCAAAATGAAGAGTTAGCAACGCTTAATAATCAGATATTAGAAGAATTTATAAGTAAAAAAACTAAGTTATATATAGACAATAGACTATATTTAAAAAAGATGATTTTAAGTAACTATAAGAAATCATTTGAAGTTGTAAATAAAATTATAGATAATAAAAATATTCAAAAATTTATATGTAATATTGAAAAAAATATAAAAATAATTGGAATCACAAATACAGGAAAAGTATTTAACATTGATTGGGAATCAAGTGTTAATAAAGACTATAAATTAGATCATAAAATTCTTGGAAATATTCATCCAAGTGAAATAATAAATTTTCATTCAGTTAAAAAAGAAATTATAAATTATTTATGTATATTAAATTCAGATGGAAGATTTAAGAAAGTTTTATTTGATGAAGACATGATAAAAAGTAATAGAACTTTCGCAATTACAAAACTAAAAAATAATCTCAAGACAATCGATTCATTTATTTATAATGAAAACAAAAATTTAATAATATTAACCTCTTTAGGAAGAATTTTTAACTTAAATTTATCTAATAAATTTTTAACACCCACTTCTAAACAATCCCAAGGATTAATACTTACAAAACTTTTACCAACCGAGAAAATTGTTTCTTGTTGTACCTATGATAATGGAGAAAATATCTTTTTAATATCTAAAAAAGGAAAAATCTTTTGTATAAATAGCAATGAAATTTATTTCTCAAATGAATACAGTTTGGGATATTTAAATGAAAAAACCCAACTTAAAAATGATTACTTCCTCAAAATAACAACAAGTAACCATTATCTTGATATTGAAACTAATAAAAATAAATCTGCAAGATTAGAACTAAATAAATTAAATTTCAAATCCAATAAATCAAATTTTTTAATTGATTTTTTAAAATTAGATAATGATGAATACCTTGAAAATTGTTTCCGACTTAGAAACTTTCTCAACTAAGATTTATATTCATTTTCAACCCAATTTAGGTACTCTTGATTTACCGTTCCTGTTACATAAGAACCAGTAAAGCAACTCATCTCCAAATCTTTAATAGAAGAGTCACTTATTATAGATTTTCGTAAACTTTCAACACTTTGATAAACAAGGTTATCAATTTCAAGATGATCAGCAATTTCACTTATTGTTCTATCGTGAGCTATTAATTCATCCCTATTAGGCATATTAATTCCATAAACATGGGGATAACGAACTGGAGGAGCTGCTGATGTAAAAAAAACTTTATTTGCTCCAGCATCTTTAGCCATTTGGACAATTTCTTTTGAAGTAGTACCTCTTACTATCGAATCATCAACAATTAATACATTTTTATTTTTAAACTCTGCACTCATAGCATTTAATTTTTGCCTTACAGATTTTTTACGTTTTTGTTGACCAGGCATTATGAATGTTCGGCCAACATATCTGTTTTTAAAAAAACCTTCCCTATATTCTATCCCTAACTGTCTTGCAACTTGCATTGCCGCAGGTCGAGAAGAATCAGGAATAGGCATAACTACATCAACATCTCCAGAATTGATTGTCTCTTTTATTGTTTCTGCCAGATAATCTCCCATCTTTAAACGAGCTTTGTATACTGAAATTCCATTCATAATTGAGTCTGGCCTAGCTAAATAAACATATTCAAAAGCACAAGGAAATAACATTGGATTTTCAGAACATTGTTTAGAAAAAAACTCCCCATTAAGATTTATAAAAACAGCTTCTCCAGGATCTACATCTCGAACTATTTGATAATCGTTATTTTCAAGCACTAGAGATTCACTAGCAACCATCCACTCCTCTTTTTTTGTTTTAAGTGAAAGTCTTTTTCCTATAACCAAAGGCCTAATGCCGAAAGGATCTCTAAATGCTAATAAACCATGTCCTGAAATCAATGCGATTGAAGCATATGATCCCTGAATTCTTTTATGTAAAGATTTGACAGCATTAAAAATAATATCGGGTTCTAATTGTTGATTATTAATTTGTTCTTGTAATTCTGTCGCAAATACATTTAACAACATTTCAGTATCACTTGAAGAATTTGTATGGCGCTTATCAATATTAAATAATTGTTTTTCTAAATCTCTGGTATTTGTCAAATTTCCATTATGTATCAAAACAATTCCATAAGGAGCATTAACGTAAAAAGGCTGTGCTTCTTCCACACTTTCTGCTGATCCCTTTGTTGCATACCTAACATGACCCAATCCAATTTTGCCTATTAAATTCCTCATATCTCTCGTTCTATAAGCAGTATTAACCTGACCTTTAGCCTTATGTAAATGAAAAACAGTATTTTCCATAGTGGCTATACCTGTTGAGTCTTGACCTCTATGCTGCAACAGCAAAAGACTATCGTAAATTTGTTGATTTACATCATCTGAAGAAACGATTCCAACTATTCCGCACATAACTTAGTATCTTAAGATGATTAATAGTTGTGAAATGTTTTTCATATTTATTTAAAAGTAACTTGAAATACTATTATTAAATTTTTCGGATAATTCCTCAACCCTTATATTGCATATATTTTTATCTTGAATTTTTATCTTAAGCGTTTCACTAGATACATCTCCTATTTTTTTTACATAAACACTTGATGGGCAATTTGTTTGATTTTGTTTTAAATATTTAAGCCATTCATTTTGTTTCATTTTGCTAATTGAAAAAATGATTCTAGAACCTCCCTCTGCAAACAATAAATTATCATCTCTATTTAAATCTTCCTTTAATTCTATTGTTGCTCCTTTGCCGGACAAAATACAACATTCTGCTAAAGCTATAGCTAAACCGCCATCGCTAATATCGTGAGAAGAAACTACAAAACTTTTTGAAATAGCATTTCTTAAAAAAATCTGGCAAAACTTTTCATCTAGCAAATCTATTTTTGGAGGCCGACCTGTAATTTCTCCATGAAAATATTCCAAATAAGAACTAGCTGCAATTGTCGTATCTGATTTATGAGAACCAATTATCCAAATTTGATCATCAATATTTTTCCATTCACTACTTATAGCTTTTTCGACATTATCTATCTTTCCTACCATTCCAATAACTGGAGTAGGATTGATAGGAGTTATTATATTATTTTTATTTTTAGATTCATTGTATAAAGAAACATTACCTCCTGTTACAGGAGTTTCCAATGCTTTACAGGCTTCAGCAATTGCATTACATGAAGATGAGAGTTGCCAATATCCTATTTCATTTTCCGGAGAAGGAAAATTTAAATTATTTGTAATTGCTATTGGTTCAGCCCCAACACAACTAACATTTCTAGCGGATTCTGCGACTGCAGCAATAGTTCCTCTAAAAGGATCAAGAGCAACCCATCTACTATTACAATCAACTGAAGCAGCTACACCTGAAAATTTTTTACTTTTATTTTTTTTATTTTGTTCCCTTAGTCTTATTACAGCAGCATCTGATTTTCCAGGTTTAAAAACTGTATTTGCCTGAACTTGAGAGTCATATTGTTTATAAATCCATCGTTTAGAAGCTATTGATGGATTTGAGAGTAGTTTTAAAATAATTTCTGAATAAGAAAAATTCTTATTTTCCTTCAAAGAAAATATTTTTTGCTCACAAATTTCTGGTAAATCATTTTCTTTCCATTCCCATTTCTTTAAAAGATAATCCGGTGGATTATTAATCACATTGTGAAAATTGATAGGGGTATCATCAGACAAGGCAGAAGTAGGTATTTGGGCAACAATTTTACCTTTATGAGAAATAATTACCTCATTAGTTCCTATAACTTGGCCAATTACTTTGGCATATAACCCCCATTTATTAAATTTTTCAATAAGTTCATTAATTTTTTCTTCTTTAACAACAAACAACATTCTCTCTTGCGATTCAGATAATAAATATTGGTATGGAGACATATTATCTTCTCTGGAAGGAACCAAATCTAAATCAATAGATATACCTAATTTTCCATTTGCAGCCATTTCTGCACTACTGCATGTTAAACCTGCAGCACCCATATCTTGAGCTGCAATTACATCTCCTGTTTTGAAAGCATCCAAACAAGCTTCAATAAGACTTTTCTCAATAAATGGATCACCTACCTGAACTGCTGGTCTATCATCTAAAGAAGTTGAAGTTAATTCCGAGCTAGCGAAACTAGCACCACCAACTCCATCTCTGCCAGTAGTATTACCAACATATAATACTGGTGATCCTATATTTTTAGCTCCAGAACAAACGATTTCATTAGTCTCTAAAAGTCCTAAAGCCATAACATTCACTAAAGGATTTCCGGAATAACTATCATCAAAATCAATTTCACCTCCAACAGTCGGCACACCGACACAATTCCCATAATGAGCAATACCTGATACAACACCTCGCAGTAAATCAACATTTGACGATCTATCAAGGTTTCCGAATCTTAATGAATTCAATACTGCAATTGGCCTTGCACCCATAGTAAATATATCTCTTAAAATCCCTCCTACACCTGTTGCAGCACCTTGAAAAGGTTCAATAGCAGACGGATGATTATGACTTTCTATTTTGAAAACAAGTTTTTGATTATTTCCAACATCAATAACACCAGCATTTTCTCCAGGTCCAACTAAAACATTTTTACCTTTAGTAGGGAATTTAGATAGTAAAGGTTTTGAATTTCTATAACAACAATGTTCAGACCACATAACGCCGAACATGCCTAATTCTGTTCTGTTAGGTTTTCTATTTAATCTTTGGCAAATTTCTTCGTAGTCATTAAGTGATAAATTTTCAACTTTGAGGGCCTCATTAAGATCATAAAGATCATGATTTTCTTGATGTATCATTCTTTATATCCAAGGATCATCTTCTTTTTTTCCACTAAAAGGCATGGATGTTCTATCATCATTATAAAAACTTTTTTGTTTAAAATCTAAGTCTTGGCTAATATCTTCATCTTCTTCAAGCCATTCCTCTAATCTATTAGAAGCAATATTTTTCATATCATCAAATCTATCAATAATTTTTTTCCCTTTTTGCACAAATTCATTTTTAATACTTGATTTGATTAAAGATAAATCATCTAGAGAATTACTTTTACAAAATACCAATCCAGGTTGTTGATCATTAATATTTTCAATATTTAATTTCCATCTACTAGAACCTGGAATCTTGGGGTTAGATCTAGAAACTAAGTAATATTTAATTTTACCGGTTTTAATTTCAAATAGGAAATCTGCAATAACTCCTATTTTTGATCCATTTATATTTATCAAATTAGCTTCTATTAGAGTTGGAAACCTATTTAAAGTTGCTAAATCGGAAATTGCCGGATCACCTTTGACATAAATTTCATTATCTATTATTTGAGTAATTTGATTTAATCGCCAAACATTTCTCTTTAAATCAAAATTGGAAGGACGAGAGTACCATCCTAAAATTCTATGAACAGGAGGATGCATCCAAACATTTTCTCCATTTCCATAATTAAGGGCCATATTACCCTTAACACTATAATTTAATAATTCACTTAATAAAATTTCTTTTGGTAATTTCAAGTTAAGACCGAACCTGCACAGGCATAACTAGATAAGTAAAAGAATTGAGATTATCTTCTGGGACAAAAACAGCAGGAGTAGTGGCAATATTACACTTTAAAAGTACGTTTTCAGAAGAAACAACTTTTAAACCTTCTAACAGATATCTAACATTAAATGCAATATCAAAATTTTCTCCTGAGTAAGAAACAGGTATTAATTCATTTGCATTTCCAATATCTTGGGCATCTGCACTAATAGAAGCTAAATCTGTATTATCTAATTTGATCTTTACAACACTACTTTGCTGATCAGCCAAAACAGCAATTCTTTCTAATGCATCAATTAATTTTTTTGTATTAAAATTCAGAATTTTAGAAAAAGAATCTGGAATTAATTGTGAATAATTAGGATAAGTACCTTCTAAGGTCCTTGTAGTAATTATTTGATTAGAGGAAATAAATACTACTTGACCTTTGTCATAAAAAAGCTTTATTGAATTTTCTGAGCTTCTCAAAGATACTAGTTTTTCAATTTCTCTTAATGATCTAGTTGGAATAGTAACTGACAAATCACCATCATTTGCAGATAAGTTTTCTTTATTTTTGATATGTTCTTCATTACCAATTAAAGCAACAGCCAATCTATGACCATCTGTTGAAGCAGACTCTAAATAATTTGGTTTAAATGTAAAATTAACACCTGTGAGTAATTGTTTTGAATCGTCATTACTACTTGCAAAAATGGTAGTTTTTAAAGCCTTTAAAAAAGAACTAGGAGCAATATTCAAAGAAGTACCACTTTCAACAAATGGTAAATTAGGATATTCATCAGAGGGTATTCCTTTAAGGTTAAAAGAACCTCTATCACTTTTGATTAAAATATTATCTAAATTATCTTCAACTTTTAAAGAGACAGGAGTTTCATTAGGTAGTTTGTTTACAATTTCGGATAAAAGTTTTGAAGGTATAGTAATAGCTCCACTATTTTTAACAGTTCCATCAAAAGAAGTTTGAATTCCTAAATTAAGATCAAAGCCTGTCATGCTAATTTTATTAGTCCCTTCGTCAGCTGTTAAAAGTATATTTGCAAGAATTGGATGCGTTGGTCTTGAAGCAACTGCTTTGCTTACTAGTTGTATAGCATTATTTAATTCATTTTGATTACAAATAATTTCCATCAGAATTTGGAACTTTTTACAAATACAATATACTTTTATCGTAAATTAAATTCAATAAATTAATTTTTTACTTTTTCTAATATAAAAATAAATAAATAAATAAATAAATTAGTAGTAGTAGATCTTGTGGAAACTGTGGAATTCTTAAAATTAATACTTTTATAACACTGTTTACGTACACAAAAACATGTGAAAAATTTTTTTTATTTGTTGAGTAGTTTTTTCTTTACATAAAAAATTTAATTTTATTCAACAAATAGAATTACTTATTATGTTTTTTTCAACAAATGATGTTTGTTTTTAATTGATTTCCACAGACACTATTTATTTTGGATTTTAATATCCTAAGATTTTAGTTATATTTTTTAATGATGGTTCAATATTTTTTCTGAAAACAGCATCGTTGTTTTTTATCGCGCAGTCAGGATCTTTCAATCCATTTCCAGTAAGAACACAAACAATATTTGATTCTTTCTGAATTCTATTTTTATTTTTAATTAGTCCAGCAACTGATGCTGCACTAGCAGGTTCACAAAATACTCCCTCTTTAGCAAGAATTTTATAAGCATTAATTATTTCTTCATCTGTTACTGACTGAAAGTCTCCTTTACTCTCCTTCCTTACTTTTTTTGCTTTTTCTCTATTTACAGGATTTCCAATTCTTATTGCAGTTGCGATTGTTTCTGGATCCTTAACTATTATATTTTTTACTAGTGGAGCAGAGCCTTCGGACTGAAAACCCATCATTGTTGGTAATTTCAAATTTCTTTTAATTTTTGAATATTCTATAAATCCCATCCAATAAGCAGTTATGTTTCCTGCATTACCCATTGGAATACATAGCCAATCAGGAGCATAACCTAAGTCATCAACTATTTCAAAAGCTGCCGTCTTTTGTCCTTGTATTCGATATGGATTAACAGAATTAACAAGCTCTATAGGATGTTCTGAGGATAAATCTCTAACAATTTCAAGAGCCTTATCAAAATTTCCATTAATAGATATTATCTCAGCTCCATACATCAATGCTTGAGCAAGCTTGCCTTGTGCAACAAAGCCTTCTGGGATTAAAACATAAGGTTTTAATCCTCCTCTCGAAGCATATGCAGCAGCAGCAGCAGAGGTATTTCCAGTACTTGCACAAATTACTGCTTCACGGCCTTCTTCTTTTGCTTTGCTAATTGCCATAGTCATACCACGATCTTTAAAAGATCCTGTTGGATTAAGGCCATCATATTTTAAAAAAACTTTTGTTCCATTTCCAATTAAGCTGCTAATTGACTCGCTTAGAATTAGTGGTGTATTTCCTTCATTTAGGGAAATAATAGGAGTTTTCTTTGAAACTGGAAGATATTGTTTATAAGCTTCTATTAGACCTGGCCATCTTTTTTTTCTGTAATTAATACGCAGTTTATTTTTTATTTTATTTAATAACACCATGACTGTTTAATTTGTTTTGATTTTTTCTAGAGGGGAATTGGTGAAAAAGGTTAATAACTCTGAAATCGATTCTACTTTATTCATAACTTTGCTCAAAGCGCTGACATCTAAAATTACAGTTTTAGTTGGATAACCTTCAAAAAAGTTTATAAGATTTATTTTTCCATTTCCTATATTAATTCCTTGAATTACGCTTGCTCTAAGGGCCAGCATGCCTGTTCTTTCATCAGTTGCTCTGGGTGGGTGGATAATAGATGAAAGTCTTGTTAAAAAAACATTTCCTATTTCAGAATATACTAGTTTGCTTGCAATGGTAATAGGAATTTCAAAATCTTTGTTCAAGACTGTTCTAATTTCTTTATCGGGAGACCCTGTCGCTTTCAAAATTCTTTTTAATTGTCTTGTAGATGTACCCTCTTTAGCAAAAGTTTTTAAAGAATTTACTTTAATTGTTCGAGAAAATATGCTGTACGTGATTTTAATTTCTTCAGCAGTAGAAGCTTTTGGTACATTAAAAAATAATGGAGAAATTACTAAAATAAAGAATATTTTATATATTAAAAATTTACTAAACTTCATTTATATATTTGCACCAGCGGCAATCTTAACAAGTCTCACTACTCCTTTTTCAGTTACTTTTTTTGCTATTTTTATACCCATTTCTTTTGTATAGGGCTCATTTATAAGTCTTGGCACCCTTTTTAGAAAAATGTCAATTGAATACCCCGGTACTTTTTGTAAAATCTCTAAAAAGTTTCTTAATGGCTCAACATACATTATAAGGTCACCTAAGTTACTATTTTCATTAGTAGTATTTAATTTAATTGAGTGTGGAAGATAATTATTTAAACTTTTCAATATTTTTAGACTAAGTAAATCTATCTGATTTGTTAAACCTTCAACTATCTCATTTCTAAGAAATCCTCCATTTGGAGAAAAGAGAAGATTTATAACTTCGTCTAAAAGTTTTTCTAAATCGAGATTTGTTTGCTTTGCAGCATTAGAAAGCAGATCTTCTAAACGATCCCATTTAAATTTTTTATTATCAAAAAGCATTTCTTTAAGACTTTCCCTCAATTGTGGATCAGGGTCTTCCATTAATCTTCTCGCAAAATATGGATAAGCTGCGCCTAATATTTTGAAGTTTGGATCTACGCTTAAAGCAATTCCTTCTAAAGTAAGTAATGACCTAATTATAAGCGCATAATATGGAGGTAGTCTGAAAGGAAATTTATACATAACACCAGACATATCGTCAGTAACGCTTTTAAAATCCATTTTCGAAACTCCTTGTTCAACGGCGTTAATGAAAACATCTTGAAATGCTGGAACAATGGGTTCTAGATTAACTTCCTCTGATAAAAATCCTAATTTTACGAAATCTTGAGACAATTTATCGAAGTTTTTATTTACTAAATGAACTACTGCTTGAATTAATCCTGATCTAGATTCTCTGGAAACCTCGCTCATCATTCCAAAATCTAAATAACATAATCTTCCATCTTCTAAAGCTAATAAATTACCTGGATGCGGGTCTGCATGAAAAAAACCATGTTCTAAAAGCTGTTCTAAACTGCATTGCACCCCTATATCAATCATTTCATCAGGATTTATTCCTAATTTTTTTACGTCTTCTAAATTTGTTAATTTTGTACCGTCTATCCATTCCATTGCTAAAACTCTTCTTGAAGTTATTTCTTTATAAATTTTTGGCACGGCAATCATTTTGTTATGTTTATGCATATCTCTAAATCTTTCTGCATTTGCAGCTTCGTTTAGATAATCCATCTCTTCAAAAACTCTCTTGCCTAATTCATCAATCAAAGCAACTAGATCACTTCTTATCAATCCGATATTGTTTTTTAGCCAATAAGCAATATTTCTAACAATGTAAAGATCTAAGGTTATTTGTTCCCTTAAACCTGGCCGTTGTACTTTTATTGCAACGATCTCTTTATTTTTTAATTTAGCTTTATGCACTTGACCTAAAGATGCAGCTGAAATTGGCTCTTTATCAATTTCTAAAAAAATTTCATCTATTTTGTTTCCTAAGTCTTCTTCTATTAATTCCATAGCTTTATCGCCATCAAAACCTGGGAGCTGATCTTGCAATTCAGATAATTCTTCTAGCAGAATCCCTGGAATTATATCTGGTCTTGTTGATAAGGCTTGGCCTGCTTTAACAAATGCAGGTCCAAGTTCTACTAACAAATTTGTTAATTCTTTTGCTCTAAATCTTGCCTGTTGTTCATTTTTCAGTCTTCCAGTTAATTTATCCCATCCAACGGAAAAGATGTAAGCAAAAATAGGTAGGAGTGTTTGCCAAAGTCTTTTTAAAAGTCTTTTAGGATTTTTTTTGTAAATTTTAGAAATTGTATTTGGATCATAATTTAAGAGTCCAGATACCTCAATAAAATCAGTAAAGTCTTCTTTCATAACTTTATATATTTAAAACCTTTATTTTTTTAAAAAAGAAGTTAATTTTTTTATATGGAAGCTTTATCATGTTAATACAACTAAAAATAGAAAATATTGCCTTAATAGAAATTATAGAAATTAATTTCGAAAAAGGTTTGAATATCATAACGGGAGATTCAGGTTCAGGAAAATCATTAATTGTGGATTCCCTAAATGCTTTATTTGGTGGAACTAATATACCTCTAAAACATTTAATACGTCCAGGAAAAGATTTTTGCTTTATCGAGGCTATATTTTCTTCTTCTCCCCAAATTAATAATTGGTTAACTGTTAATGGTTTTGAAATAAATTCTTCAGAACTACAGATTAAAAGAAAATCTTATAAAAAAAATAATAAAATTTTTTCCAAATATAGCGTTAATAATTTATCAATAAATAGACAATCATTAGAAAAACTTGGACGATTTCTAATTGATTTTGCAGGTCAATCCGACACTTTCATATTTGATTCTTTAGATAAGAGAAGATTAATTATTGATGACTTATGTTCCCAAGAATCAAGAAATACTAGCGAAAGGATTAAAAGTATATGGGGAGAAATTAAAGTTTTAGAAGGATTAATGCATGAAAAAATAGAATTTTCTAGGAATCAAAAAGAAAAAAACTTGGCAATTAAGCACATGTTGAAGAGTTTAGAAGAAGCTGATTTAAATTCAAGTGAAGAAATTTTAGAATTAGAGTTATTAGAAAATAAACTAGTAAATAATTTAGAAATTAATAATTCAATTAAATCATCATTAGAAAACTTAAACAATTTCAGTCATGATGAACCGTCAGTAACTTCTTTTATCAATCAATCACTAAAGATTTTAAATAAAACAGCAGATTTCGATCTAAAGATTCAAAGATTTAGAGAGAAGTTATTAAATATTCATGCTGATGTTGAAGATTTAATTTTTGATTTAAAATTATATTTGCAAGAAATAGAAAATTATGAATCTAATCTTCCAGAAATACAAAAAAGATTATTCTTTTTAAAAAACTTAGAGAGAACTTTTTCATTGGATTTAATTCAATTAATTGAAAAGCGCGATCAATTAAAAACGTATTTTCAACAAAATGATCAAGGTAATGAGATTTCCATGATTAAAGCACAAATTGAGAGTTTACAAAGTAATCTAAATTCTTTATTTGTTATTCAATCTACTGAAAGAAAAAAAATTGCTAAACAGTTACAAAATTCAGTAATGTCAAATCTAAGCAATCTAGGTTTAGAAAATGCAAACTTTTCAATTCAATTTTCTGACTGCAAGCCTTCTGGCGATGGAATTGACGATATAAATTTTTTGTTTTCGGCTAATCCTGATCAGAAGCTTGCTCCATTATCAAATGTTATTTCTGGCGGAGAAATGTCAAGATTCTTGTTAGCTATTAAATCTAGTATTTCTAAAAAACCCAATACTTTCTTTTTAGATGAAATTGATAGTGGTTTAAGTGGTAAATCTCTATTTTCTTTGGTGGAGCTTATAAAAGAAATTTCTAAAAATCAACAAGTCTTATGTATTACACATCAGCCATTTCTCGCTGCAAGGGGGTCAGCTCATTTCAAAGTTAATAAAAACGTAATTAATGGGATAACTTTTACTTCAATCGCAAAACTAACTACAAAAAATCAAAGAAAAAATGAACTAATAGAACTTATAGGTGGAGGTTCATTCGAAGTTAACGAATATGCTTCTAGACTTCTTGATCGCTCAGCTGCGTAAAATAAAAAAAATTCTACTATAATAACCTTTTTAAATCATAATTTAGATTTAAACATGGTTAATAAAGTTGATAGTAGTTTTGGAAAAGATAACTCAATTAATATTAGGGGAGCTCGTCAGCATAATTTAAAAAATATTGATCTTTCTCTACCTAGGAATAAATTTATAGTTTTTACAGGTGTTAGTGGAAGTGGTAAAAGTTCTTTGGCCTTTGATACTATTTTTGCTGAAGGTCAAAGAAGATATGTTGAGAGTCTTTCTGCATACGCAAGGCAATTTTTGGGTCAAGTAGATAAACCAGATGTTGACAATATTGAAGGTTTATCACCTGCTATTTCAATTGATCAAAAATCTACAAGTCATAATCCTCGATCAACGGTTGGAACAGTAACGGAAATACAAGATTATTTAAGATTATTGTTTGGTCGTGCTGGTGAGCCTCATTGTCACCATTGTGGGATTCCAATTGCACCTCAAACAATTGATGAAATGGTGGATCAAATTCTTCTTTTACCAGAAGGAACAAGGTACCAATTGTTGGCTCCTGTTGTAAGAGGTAAGAAAGGAACACATACAAAATTAATAAGCGGACTAGCTGCTGAAGGATTTGCTAGGGTAAGAATCAATGGAGAGGTAAGAGAACTTGCTGATAGTATTGAATTAGATAAAAATCAAATTCATAATATTGAGGTAGTAGTAGATAGATTAATTGCAAGAGAAGGCATACAAGAACGATTAAATGATTCTCTACAAACTTGTCTCAAAAGAGGGGATGGCTTAGCAATAGTAGAAGTTGTTCCAAAAAAAGGAGAAAACTTACCTTCTAACTTAGAAAGAGAAAAACTTTACTCAGAAAATTATGCATGTCCTATACATGGATCTATCGTTGAAGAACTTTCTCCTAGATTATTTTCTTTTAATAGCCCATATGGGGCTTGTCCAGATTGTCATGGGATAGGTTATTTAAAAAAATTTACTGCGGATAGAGTTATACCTGATAAAACATTACCTGTTTATGCTGCAATAGCTCCTTGGAGTGAAAAAGATAATACTTATTACTTCTCTTTACTTTATTCTGTAGGACAAGCTTATGGTTTTGAATTAAAAACTCCTTGGAAAGATTTAAGTGATTTGCAAAAAAAAGTTCTACTTTTGGGATCAGATAAACCAATATTAATCCAAGCTGATAGTCGTTTTAAAACTTCTAGTGGTTTTGAAAGACCTTTTGAGGGGATTTTGCCAATATTAGAAAGGCAATTGAATGAAGCCAATGGAGAATCAGTTAAACAAAAATTAGAAAAGTATCTAGAATTAGTTCCCTGTAAGACATGTTCTGGAAAAAGATTAAGACCTGAGGCTTTGGCAGTTAAACTTGGTCCATACAACATTACTGATTTAACTTCTATAAGTGTTTCTGAAACCCTTAATCACGTAGAGCGTATCATGGGCTTAGGTAAGACAAAGAAAGAAAATATATCTTTATCAGAAAAACAAAAGCAGATAGGTGAATTGGTTTTAAAAGAGATTCGTTTACGTTTGAAGTTTTTAATTAATGTAGGTTTAGATTATTTGACTTTAGATAGACCAGCTATGACTTTGTCTGGTGGTGAGGCTCAGCGTATAAGATTGGCTACACAAATAGGTGCAGGTCTTACTGGCGTTTTATATGTATTAGATGAACCAAGTATTGGTTTGCATCAGAGAGACAATGACAGATTATTAGAAACATTAAAAAGCTTAAGAGACTTGGGAAATACTTTGGTTGTCGTTGAACATGATGAAGATACTATGAAATCTGCAGATTATTTAGTAGATATTGGTCCAGGGGCAGGTGTTTATGGTGGGGAAATTATTGCTAAAGGATCTTATCAAGATGTTTTAAATTCAGAAAAGTCATTAACTGGAGCTTATCTTAGTGGTAGGAAATCGATTCCTACTCCAAAAGAACGTAGATCATCTGTAAAAAAAAGTTTAATTTTAAATAATTGCTCTAAAAATAATTTAAAAAATATTTCTGTTGAATTTCCTTTAGGAAGATTAGTTTCTGTAACTGGTGTGAGTGGAAGTGGAAAGAGCACTTTGATAAATGAATTACTTCATCCTGCATTATGTCATTCTCTTGGATTAAAAGTCCCTTTTCCTCAAGGTGTAAAAGAGTTAAAGGGGATAAAGGCAATTGATAAAGTTATCGTTATTGATCAATCTCCAATAGGAAGAACTCCAAGATCAAATCCTGCTACATATACTGGTGCTTTTGATCCTATAAGGCAGATATTTACTGCCACAGTAGAAGCAAAAGCTAGAGGTTATCAGGCTGGTCAATTTAGCTTTAATGTGAAAGGAGGAAGATGCGAAGCTTGCAAAGGTCAGGGAGTCAATGTAATTGAAATGAATTTCCTACCTGATGTGTATGTTCAATGTGAAGTATGTAAAGGAGCTCGTTTTAATAGGGAAACTCTACAGGTGAAATATAAAGGTTTCAATATATCTGATGTTTTAGAGATGACTGTTGAACAAGCTGCAGAAACTTTTTCTGCTATACCTCAAGCTGCTGATAGATTATCTACATTGGTTGATGTTGGCTTAGGATATGTCAAATTAGGCCAGCCAGCTCCTACATTATCTGGTGGAGAGGCTCAAAGAGTTAAGTTAGCCACGGAATTGTCAAAAAGGGCTACTGGAAAAACTTTATATTTGATTGATGAACCAACTACAGGGTTAAGTTTTTATGATGTTCATAAATTAATGGATGTAATACAACGTTTGGTAGATAAAGGTAATTCAGTAATTGTTATTGAACATAATTTAGATGTTATTAGATGCTCAGATTGGATTATCGATTTAGGGCCTGATGGAGGGGATAAAGGAGGAGAAATCATTGCAGAAGGTATTCCCGAGGATGTAGCTAAAAATCCTACAAGTTATACAGCAAAATATCTTAAAAAGGTTCTGAAATAAGAAAATCCTTGTTATATTTCTTTTTATTTTAATTATTTCAGCAATACGAAATTTTTTTTAAAAGGGGCATAAAACTCGTCCATAACAGCTTTTTTGAAAACTTTCATATTAAAAAAATTTCAAATCATAATGCTTTCTTAATATTTCCTTAGAAAATTCAGCTTATTTGTATTAAAGGCCGTTGATCGGAGGTTTTACTGAATGAGGTTGAAATTTTTACATTTACATTTACATGGTCTTATACGTTCTAAAAATCTTGAGTTAGGCAGGGATGCAGATACAGGAGGGCAAACACAATACGTTTTAGAGTTAATTAAAAGCTTGGCTAATATTTCAGAAGTTGATCAAGTAGATTTAGTTACACGTTTAATAAACGATCCTAAGGTAGACGCTGTATATTCTCAAGAAGAAGAATTTGTAGAACCTGGAGTGAGAATTTTAAGATTCAAATTTGGACCAAATAAATATTTAAGAAAGGAATTGCTTTGGCCTTATTTAGATCATTTAACTGAAAGACTAATTTCTTACTATAAAAAAAATAAAAAACCTAATTTCATTCATGCACATTATGCAGATGCTGGATATGTAGGAGTTAAACTAAGTAAATCCTTAAACGTTCCTCTTATTTTTACTGGTCATTCTTTAGGAAGAGAGAAAAAAAGGAAATTGCTTGATACCGGATTAAAAAATAATCAAATTGAAAAACTTTATTCTATAAGTAAAAGAATTGAGGCAGAAGAAAAAGCATTGAAGTCTGCAGATATTGTCGTTACAAGCACTAAACAAGAATCAGTGTATCAATATTCCCAATATTCTTCTTTTTCACCTCACAAAGCTAAAGTTATTCCTCCTGGTGTTGATCATAATAAATTTCACCATATTCACTCCACAAGCGAGACAGCCGAAATTGATAACATGATGAAACCTTTTCTAAAGGATTCTACTAAACCTCCATTTTTAACTATTTCTAGAGCTGTACGAAGAAAAAATATTCCATCTTTGATTGAAGCATATGGAAGATCTGAAAAATTAAAAAGAAAAACTAATTTAATTCTCATTTTAGGTTGTAGAGAGAACACTTCAAAACTTGAACCTCAACAAAAAGATGTTTTCAATAATATTTTTGAAACAATTGATAAATATAATTTGTATGGAAAGGTAGCTTATCCAAAAAAACATCTTCCAAGTCAGATTCCTGCTTTATATAGGTGGGCTGCTAGCAGAGGTGGTGTATTTGTAAATCCAGCTTTAACAGAGCCTTTTGGTTTAACTCTTCTTGAAGCTTCTTCATGTGGATTGCCAATAATATCAACAAATGATGGAGGGCCAAAAGAAATTCGTTCAAAATGTGAAAATGGACTTCTAGTTGATGTTACTGATATTAATGAGTTGAAAGTAATTCTTGAAAAAGGAATATCAAATAATAATCAGTGGAAGTTATGGAGCAGAAATGGAATTGAGGGTGTTAACAGGCACTTTAGTTGGAACACTCATGTACGCAATTATTTATCAGTACTAAATGAAGAATTTTCAAATTCAAATAGTTATTCTTCATCTGACATTAAACAAAGTTGTTTAAAAGGGACTTCCTCACTTATAAAACCCCATTGATCAAAAACTTCAGGATCAGGGTGAAGAATTAGTTGATTATTTTGAGTTTTCTTTAGTTTAAAGCCCTTTTTAGAAAGTTTTTTCATTAAGTTAGCAGTTTCTTCAAATCTTGATGCCATTGCATCAAGACTTGAGCAGTCACTTGTTAATCCATTATCTTTCCATGTAAAAAAATTCATAACAATTTTTTCAAAGATTGATTTTTAAAACTATACCTAAAATTACAAGAAAAATGTTGATTTTCCAAAAATTTTCAACTATTTTTTGTTCTTTCATTCCTTTAATTTCAAAGTGGTGGTGTAGTGGAGCCATTAAAAATATGCGTTTACCTCTATGAAATAATTTTTTTGTTATCTTAAAAAACCCTACTTGAATCATTACTGATAACGATTCAATAATAAATATTCCTGAGAAAATAGATAAGGTAAAAACACTATTGGTTAGTAACGCTATAGAACCCAGAATTGCTCCAATACTTAGAGATCCTGTGTCGCCCATAAATATTTTTGCAGGATGTTTATTATACTTTAAAAATCCAAAGCATATGCCGCACATCGAAAAACATAAGATGCTAAAAACAAAAAGTTCTTGCTGTCCTTTCAGTAATATTTCTGTTCCTAACCCATAAAAGACAATCCCACTGCATCCAGCTGCTAATCCATCTAGTCCATCAGTCAAATTTACTGAATTACTTAAGCCCACAAGTACTAAAAAAGAAACTGGCAAAATGAAAATATTCATATTTATTCCCCAGGAGTCAGAAACTGTTATTAATGGACTGATTAAATTTTTTTCATAGCCTAACAATATAAAAATTATTGAGATGACACTTTGTAAAATGAATTTCTCATTTGTTTTTAAACCTGTGTTCTCTTTTCTTTTAATGCTTAAATAATCATCTAAAAATCCTGTAATAAAGAAACCAAAAATAGAAAGGAATAAAAGAAATAATTTTAGAGAACCTAAATTTATGGTTATTAGTAAAAGTAAAATTAAAAAAGGGATTATCATAAAAACCCCACCCATTGTTGGAGTATCACCTTTTTTAAAGTGATTAGCTGGGCCTTCAATCCTAATATTTTGAAGTAAATTAAATTTTTTGATAATCTTTAGACCATTTTTCGTTGTAAAAATAGAAATAAAGAAGAATAGTAGATAAGCTCCTATAAAAATAAAATTTTTAAAAAAATAGGAGGTAACTATTAAAGCAAAAGTATTTAATATAAATAAAGATTCAAAATTAAACTTTTTAATCTTCCCAATCATCTTCTAATGAAGGATCTTCTTCAGTTTTATAATCTTCTTTTTCTCCCATAAGTGCTGAAAGTTCTTCTTCTTCTATTGTACTAATCTCTTGTGAATCTCCATCTTTTTCTGCAACAAGTCTACCTGTATTTTCCAGCCAAGATAGAAGGTCAGGTTCCTCTCTTAATGGCAACACAGGAGCCGGATCATCTCTGTGATAGCAAGTTAAAGCTGGATTGACTTCAGAAATGTCGTCCAATCTAAGTTTTAATTTATTTGAATCCATTAAAGTCTATGCTCTATATATATAAGATAATACATAATGATGCACACGAAAAACTTTGTTTGATAAAGCAAATTTAAAATACTTTTTTATCTGGCTAATTTCATTGTTGCTGTCTGGATTATTTAAGCTTATTGGATACTTATACCCCAATGTTTTAATAATTAATAACTTTCTTCTCTTGTTACTGGTTTTTGGTCCAGCTCTTTTAGTTACAATAATATTATTATTTAATAAGTTTTCAAATTCTTAACTACCTCAAAAATTTTAATTTATGGAGCAAATTTAGATGCAGCAGATAAAAAAAGTTGTACTAGCGTATTCTGGTGGGGTAGATACGAGCGTGTGTATTCCGTATTTAAAGAACGAATATGGAATTTCAGAAGTTGTTACTTTTGTAGCAGATCTTGGACAAGGCGAGGATTTAGAACTTATTAGACAAAAAGCTTTAAATTCTGGTGCATCTAAATCAATCGTTGGCAATTTAGTTAATAGTTTTGTTGAGAGATATGCTTTTCCAGCCATTAGAGCAAACGCATTATATCTAGATAAATATCCCTTATCAACAGCTCTTGCTAGGCCTTTAATTGCTGAAAATCTCGTGAATATTGCTAGAGAGATTAATGCTGATGCAGTAGCTCATGGATGTACTGGTAAAGGGAATGATCAAGTTCGGTTTGATTTAGCAATTAATGCTTTAGGTCCAGATTTAAAAATTATTACTCCTGCAAGGGAGTGGAATATGAGTAGAGAGGAGGCAATAGTTTATGGAGAAAAATTTGGCATACCTGCACCAGTATCAAAAAAATCGCCATATTCAATAGACGTTAACTTACTTGGTAGGAGTATTGAAGCAGGCATATTAGAAGACCCCATGCAAGAAGCACCTGAAGATATATTTTCGATGACATCATCAATTGATAATTCACCTGATTCCCATCATGATATAGAAATTGTTTTTAAAAATGGGTTTCCAGTTGGAATTAATGATGAATTTTTAACTCCAGTAGAGATTATTCAAAAAGCTAATGATCTTGCAGGTATCCACGGTTTTGGAAGAATAGATATGATTGAAGATCGAGTAGTAGGAATTAAAAGTAGAGAGATTTACGAAACACCTGGTCTCTCACTTTTAATCAAAGCTCACAAAGAATTAGAGAGCATAACATTAAGCCCCGATGTTTTTGATTTTAAAGGAATAGTAGAAAAAAAATGGGGTCAATTAGTCTATCAAGGTTTTTGGTTTGGACCTCTTAAAGAAAGTTTAGATGCATTTATATCATCGACTCAAACTTCAGTTAATGGAAGAGTAAAGATTAGACTTTATAAGGGGAACGCGATAGTTATTGGGAGAATGTCGGAAAAAAATTCACTTTACAGGGAAGATTTGGCAACCTATAGCAAAGATGATGTTTTTAATCATTCTTTAGCAGAGGGTTTCATTTATATGTGGGGTATGTCTAATAAAATATGGGCTGAGTTAAATTCGAAAACAAATGATTAACATTTAAGATTCAGCATTTTCTTTAGTTTCAGCATCATTTTTGCTAGAAGTTGAAGTATCTACAGTTGCCACCGGTTGTTTTTCTTTAGATTCAACTTTCATATCTGGATTATCTTTATTCTCTGATTGAGATGTATTCTTTTTCGAAGGCCTTGGGGTTGGTAAAGGGCCCTCTTGTTTAACAGTCATGTATCTAATAACATCTTCACTTAGTCTCATAGCTTTTTCAATTTTGAAGATATGTTGCCCATCACCTTGATGACTTAGTTGTACGTAAATACCTTCTCTATGTTTTGCTATTTGATAGGCTAATCTTCTCTTGCCTCTCATTTGACTATCAAGAATAGTTCCGCCAAATTCTTCTAAAAGCTTGTTGTATTTATCAATGTGATTAGTTACTTCATCTTCCGCAATGTCTGGGCGGAGGATATACATGGTTTCGTAATAAGATTGTTGATCGTTCATAGTTTCAGACAAGGTCTTTGGCTCATAAATTGATGTGATGAGCGTCTGTTCATTACTTACGATACATTACGATGGGCAATTTCTCGACAAGTAGGATCATTTTTTTAAAGATATTTTTTTAGTGCGTCATTCATTACATGAAAAGGTACTTCTAAACCATCTGTCCAAAATGATAATGATTTTATTCCTTGGGCAACAAGCATTTCCAAACCATCTATAGTCATGCATCCTTTATTGGCGCTAAATTTCAATAAAGTAGTTGGGGCAGGATTATATATTAAATCGTAAACAATTGTTTGCGAGTTAAGAGATCTCCAAAATGCTTCGCCATATGGAATCACATTATTTTCATATTTAGTTGTTTTCATCCCTGCTGGCGTTGTATTTACAATCAAATCTGCTTCACGAATTAAAATTTGAGCTTGATCATCACTATTCAATAAACCCTGCAGTTGAATTTGATTATCAAAGTTTTTTATTAATTCATCTAATGATGATTTGTTACGTGATATTACTGAAATTGTTGAAAGATTTAAATTTATTAAACCTTGAATAACAGATCTTGCTGCACCCCCGGACCCAAGAACTAATGCTTTTTTCTTTGCTAAGTTTAAATTTTTTAATGGATAAATAAATCCCTCTACATCGGTATTAGTTGCGCTCCATTTTTTTTCAGAATTTAATTTCAGAGTATTAATTGCTTTAAGTTTGTTAGCTATAGGGGAGATTTCACTACAAAGGTTAAATACTTTTTCTTTGTGTGGAATTGTAATGTTTAAACCTTTGCAATTAATCTTTTTAAAAGAATTAAGAACTAATTCTAGATCTTCATCTTTACATGGTACAGCAATATAAATTAAATCTAAGCCTAAATATTGAAGGGCAGCATTTTGCATAATTGGAGACAAAGAATGGCTTACTGGATTGCCAATTAATGCGATGAAAGATGTCTTACTTGAAATCATGTTTAGAATTTTAACCCTAAAAGTAATGGTCTGTTCGGGAACCACACCCCGTCTTTGAGTAACAATAATGGCGTCAATGACCGATTATGGAGAATAACAAATATTAAGAATTTACCCATGGGTAAGGTAGTAGGAATTGATTTAGGAACAACTAATAGTTGTGTCGCTGTAATGGAAGGTGGTAAGCCTACTGTAATAGCAAATGCTGAGGGTTTCAGGACTACTCCATCAGTTGTTGCATATACAAAAAATCAAGATCAGCTTGTTGGACAAATAGCAAAAAGACAAGCTGTAATGAACCCTGAAAATACTTTTTATTCTGCAAAACGTTTTGTTGGTAGAAGAGTTGATGAAGTTAATGAAGAATCTAAAGAAGTTAGTTATTCTATTGAAAAATCTGGTTCTAGTGTCAAATTAAAATGTCCTATTTTGGATAAACAGTTTTCTCCTGAAGAGGTGAGTTCTCAAGTTTTAAGAAAGCTAGCAGATGATGCTGGTAAATATCTTGGCGATAAAGTTACACAGGCTGTAATTACAGTTCCAGCATATTTTAATGATTCGCAAAGACAGGCTACGAAAGATGCTGGAAAGATTGCAGGTCTAGAAGTTCTCAGAATCGTTAATGAGCCAACTGCTGCCGCTTTAGCATATGGTTTGGATAAAGAAAATGAAAAAATTCTTGTTTTTGATTTAGGGGGAGGTACATTTGACGTTTCAGTTATTGAAGCTGGTGATGGAGTAACTGAAGTTCTATCTACATCTGGAGATACACATTTAGGTGGTGATGATTTTGATAGATGCATTGTAGATCACTTAGCCAATACTTTTAAATCTAATGAGGGAATTGATCTCAGACAAGATAAGCAAGCGTTGCAAAGATTGACTGAAGCTGCAGAAAAAGCAAAAATAGAGCTCTCAAATGCTACGCAAAGTGAAATAAATTTACCTTTTATTACAGCGACGCCGGAAGGACCAAAACATTTGGATTTGAACCTTACTAGAGCAAAGTTCGAGGAATTAGCAGCTTCTTTAATTGATAGGTGTAAGACCCCAGTTGAAAGAGCTATAAGTGATGCAAAAATCTCTACTAGTGAAATTGATGAAGTTGTTATGGTTGGAGGCTCATCTAGAATACCTGCTGTTTTAGATTTAGTTAAAAAAATAATTGGTAAAGAACCAAATCAAACTGTTAATCCTGATGAAGTAGTAGCTGTTGGAGCTGCAATTCAGGGAGGAGTTTTAGCAGGAGAAGTCAAAGATATATTGCTTCTCGACGTTACTCCACTCTCTTTAGGTGTAGAGACTTTAGGGGGAGTAATGACAAAAATGATAAATCGAAATACTACAGTACCTACGAAGAAATCTGAAACATATTCAACTGCCGTAGATGGTCAAACAAATGTTGAAATACACGTTTTACAGGGTGAAAGAGAAATGGCCTCTGATAACAAAAGCTTAGGAACTTTTAGATTGGATGGTATACCTTCAGCACCAAGAGGCGTTCCGCAAATAGAAGTTACATTTGATATTGATGCAAATGGTATTCTTAGTGTTACTGCTAAAGACAAAGGAAGCGGTAAAGAGCAAAGTATTTCTATTACTGGTGCTTCAACTCTATCTGATAATGAAGTAGAAAAAATGGTAAAGGATGCTGAATCAAATGCATCTGCAGATAAAGAAAAAAGAGAAAAAATCGATTTAAAAAATCAAGCTGAAACACTCGTATATCAGACAGAAAAGCAACTTGGTGAGTTAGGAGACAAAATTGATGCTGCAGCAAAGTCTAAAGTTGAACAAAAAAGTAATGCTTTAAAAGAAGCCACTTCAAAAGAAGATTATGAATCAATGAAAAAACTTCTTGAAGAACTGCAGCAAGAACTGTATGCAGTTGGTTCGTCTGTCTATCAGCAACCTGGCAATCAGCCACCATCACCTGGAGCGGCGGGCAGTCCCGATCAGAGTGATTCAAACGATAAAGGTGGAGATGATGTAATTGATGCAGATTTTACTGAAACGAAAGATTAAAAAAAGTAATTTTTAATTTCATTAGCAACCCATTTAGAACAAGCTGGAGCAAGCAAAATTCCATTTTTATAGAAACCTGTACAAATAATTAGTCCATCTTCTAGATTTTTCATTATTGGTGAAGGCTCACCATCTGGTCTTGACCTTATTCCGTACCATTTTTTAGAAATTTTCCCTTTCATCAGCCAATTTGGTTTTTTATCTAGAAAATTTGTAAGTTTTTCAAAAGTATTTTCTTCTGGCTTAGTACTATATTCGTCGGTTGATCCAATAATTAGCTTTTTTTTTGATTTTGGAATTATATTTTTACCATTTATATTGAATTGTTTTGGAAGCGATAATAAATCAACTTCTGCATCATTTATATTAATTTCCATAGCTTGACCCAAGACAGGTTTTAATGTGATGTTGTGAGATATACCATCTATTAAATCAATTGCTTTTAGTGAATTACACAAAATAACCATATCAGATTTGATATTTTCATCATTTCTTGTTGTAGAAATCCATTGATTGTTTGATTTTCTGATTTTTATTATTTCTCCTTCTGAAAAATTGATTTTTTTATGTTTTAGATATTTGTCTAATGTTTGAAGTAAAGAAAAAGGATTTATTCTTCCATCTTTGAAGGAAATTATTCCTTTTATATTTTTTGTTTGGAAGGCTTTATTTATATTTTTGATAAATATTGAGTCTCTTTCTAAAATTCGTAAGTTTTGATCATTATTTTCATAAATAAATTTCTCTAATTTTTTAAACTTTTCTTCATTAGTAGTTAGTTGTATTAATGGTTTGTTGATATTTAATTCACTATTATATTTTTGCAGGAATGTAATCCATTGTGGCCATAATTCAATGCTTTGTTTCCTGAGATCCCAGCTTCTACCTCTCCTTTTTTGATACATATTACCCATTAGTAAGCCTAAGGCTGCATAGCTACTATTTTGGAGTTGAGTTGGATCTATTATCGTTACCTTGAAACCTAATTCTGATAATTCTAAGGCGTTAAATTTTCCAATAATCCCTGATCCAATAATAACTATGTGTGCTTTTTGAAAATTTTCTTTTAAGCTTTTCATTGATATATTAGATGTACTTGCTTATTTGGCTTAATAGTTAAAGATTTTTTGGAACATCCTTCAATTATATTCAAAATTGTTTGTCCCGATCGTCCTGGCCTTGTAAGTTTACTTACAACTTGGATTTCAAATTACGGTGGAAACATAAAACATTCTGATCATCATACAGATCAAGATGCTGGTTTGTTTCTTAGTCGAATTGAATGGAATAGTAAAAATGCCTTTTTTAACAGAGATGAAATTTATAAAGAATTTGAAAAAATTGCAGATGAAGTAAATGGAAAATTTAACGTAAATTTTTCAGATGAAATTCCAAATGTTGCTATTTTCGTGAGTAAACAAAATCATTGTTTGATTGATTTACTTTGGCGAGTAAGAAATGGAGAACTCAAAATGAAAGTCCCGTTAATAATTTCAAATCATTCTGATCTTGAAAATATTGCAAATGACTTTAATGCAAAATTTGTTCATATTGATACTTTTAAAACTGATAAATCTATTGTTGAAGATCAATTTTTACATTTACTAAAAGAATATGAAATTGATCTCGTTGTATTAGCCAAATATATGCAAATTTTGAGTGACTCTTTTTTAAAAAAGTTTTCTTCAATAATAAATATTCATCATTCTTTCTTACCTGCATTTAAGGGCGGTCAACCATATCATCGAGCTTGGAAGAGAGGTGTTAAATTAATTGGTGCTACAGCTCATTATGTTACTGAAGATCTTGATGAAGGCCCGATAATTGAGCAATGCACAGTTAATGTAAGTCATAGGGATGAAGTTGAAGATTTGATTAGAAAAGGAAGAGATATTGAAAGAATAGCTTTAGCAAGAGCAGTTAGATTACATCTGAATCATCAAGTATTTGTTTATAACAGCAAAACTGCTGTTTTTGATTGAAGATAGTCTTTAGTCTTCTAATTCTATTTGTATTTGTCTTTCATAAATTGATTCTTCATTAAAAGCTCTAGCTATCAAGAAACTGGCAATGCAGCTGATTAACACAGGTTTCATTATCAATAGATTTTTTGTTAAAGCGAAAGCTAAAAACATTGCGGTAATTGGTGTTCGCGAACATCCTGCTACGAAAGCTCCCATTCCCGCAAAAATGTATGTACTTGGTGCATGTCCTGTCGCAATTTCCACCCAGCTCCCCATTATTAGTCCGATTGACCCACCTAAAGTAAGCATAGGATAGAACAATCCTCCAGGAGCTCCAGATGCTGCAGCTAAGCCTGTCGTGATAAATAATACTAAAACTGCTAATAAAGCAATTCCAATACTTGTATTTTGTTCAGCTATTATTTTCTGTAATTCATCTAAATTATGAAATGTACTGGGTAAACAAGAGTAGATGCTTCCTAAAATAAGTCCACAAATACTCATTTTTAAAACAAATTTATTTTTATACCACTTTTTCCCAAGATTTTGCATCAACAAAACATATCTGCTGTACAATTCTGCAAATATTCCAATAATTATTCCTAGTAAAACTAAGTAAATAAAATCTACAGGTAAGAAAAAAACTGATGGGTCATATTCTTTTTGAATCAAAAATCCGAGGTTAAAATCAAACCCTCCTGCTTTAGGATCTAAACCTAAGGCTTGAATAATATCAGCAGATGAATCTGCAATGAAAGTTGTGATTACTACTAATAGCAAAATTACTGGTCTTGCAGAGTTTAATAACTCTTCTATTGCATAGACAAACCCTCCTAATGGAGCGCTAAATACTGCAGCTATTCCAGCACCACCCCCTGCTGCTACTATTACTCTTCTAAAAGCTGTAGGAGCTTTGAGCCACTTGGCCATTTGCCAAGCTACTGATCCTCCCATTTGAACGGATGGACCTTCTGGACCCAAAGGGAATCCACTACCAATAGCAATAATTCCTGATATTAGCTTTACTAAGCCTACTTTTAAATTCATTGGAACTTTTTTATGTCTTAAAAAACCCATGATTTGACTCACTCCTGAACCTTTTGCGGCAGGTGCTATATTTTTTATCAAATATCCTGCAATAGCTCCTCCTAGAGCTCCGAAAATAGGTAAGACCGCAATAGATGGGAATTGGTCTAATAATGCTAATCTCCAATTGTTAATAAAATAGATTCCAGTTTTAAAAGATATGCTTGTAATTGAGGCTCCTAAACCTGTTAATAAGAGCGAAAATGCAACGACTAGAGATCTTTGTTTTAATAATTTTTTGATGCTACGAGAAGAATTATTACTTGTTTTTTGAATATTATCTTTTATAAAATTTGGCATAGTCCATGATTACTTTGTCAAGCTGAAATCGTGTATTTCATCAAATTGAAGATAGCGATAAAGTTCATCTGAATATGGATTAATTTTATTTTTAGTAATATCCTGATATTCCTCAACTTCAGGTATTTTGCCAAGCAGTGCGCAAACTGCTGCTAATTCAGCGCTGCCTAAAAAGACTTGTGCATTCTTGCCAAGTCTATTGTCAAAATTTCTTGTACTAGTAGAAAATACTACGGAACCTTCGTCTACTCTAGCTTGATTTCCCATACATAAAGAACAGCCTGGTAACTCTAACCTTGCACCACAATCTTCGAAAATTTTATAGTACCCTTCAGCTTTTAAAGTTTCTTCATCCATTTTTGTTGGTGGACAAATCCATAATTTAGCTTTTAAATTTCGTACACCTTCAAGAACTTTCGCAGCTGCCCTGTAATGGCCAATATTCGTCATGCAAGAACCTATAAAAACTTCGTCAATATTTGTATTTGCAACATCAGTGATTTCTTTTACATTATCTGGATCGTTTGGGCAAGCAACTATAGGTTGTGTTACTTTTGCTAAATCAATTTGAATTATTTCTTCATACTGAGCGTTTGAATCTGGTTGAATTAATGATGGTTTTTTTAACCAATTTTTCATATCATTTATTCTTCTTGAAATTGATTTTGAATCTTCATAATTGCTTTCAATCATTTTTTCTAGAAGGCAAATATTGCTTCTTAAGTATTCTTGTATAGTTTCTTGGGATAAAAGTATGGTACTACCAGCGCATGAGCGTTCTGCAGTAGCATCAGTAAGTTCAAAAGCTTGTTCAAGTTTTAGGTTTGGTAATCCTTCAATTTCCATAATTTTCCCGTTGAAAATATTTTTCTTATTTGCTTTCTCAACAGTTAAGAGTCCTTTTTTAATTGCGAAGAGAGGGATTGCATTTACTAAATCTCTAAGAGTGATTCCTGGTAATAATTCTCCCTTAAATTTAACCAGCACAGATTCTGGCATATTTAATGGCATTGATCCTATTGCAGCGGCAAAGGCAACAATGCCCGAGCCTCCAGGAAATGAAATGCCAAGAGGAAATCTAGTATGACTATCTCCGCCAGTGCCAACAGTATCTGGGAGAAGCATTCTATTAAGCCAGCTATGAATTATGCCGTCTCCGGGCTTAAGAGCTACTCCACCTCTTTGAGATATAAAATCAGGTAATTCTTTATGGGTAACTAGATCTACTGGTTTAGGATACGCAGCTGTATGACAAAAACTTTGCATCACTAAATCTGCAGTAAATCCTAAACAAGCAAGTTCTTTTAGTTCATCTCTAGTCATTGGCCCAGTAGTATCTTGACTACCAACTGTGGTCATAATTGGTTCACAGGTCATTCCTGGCCTTACTCCCTCTAAACCGCATGCTTTGCCTACTATTTTTTGAGCTTGAGTAAAGCCGGCATTACTTTCGGCCGGATTTTGTGGTCTGGTAAATATTTCACATGGTTGATAATCTAATTTGTTTCTAATTTTGTCTGTAAGAGATCTTCCAATCATAAGATTAATTCTTCCGCCAGCTTGAATCTCATCAATAAGAGTTGATGGATACAAGTCGAATTTGCTTATTAATTCTTCAGTATTTGAATCTTTTGCAATTTTTTTAATAATGCCTGCATAAGGATATATTCTAATAACATCTCCTGTTTTCATTTGAGATACGTCGGCTTCTATTGGTAAAGCTCCTGAATCTTGTGCAGTATTAAAGAAAATTGGGGCTATTTTACTGCCAATTATTATTCCACCTGTTTTTTTGTTTGGAACAAAAGAAATATCTTCTCCTATATGCCAAATGAGTGAATTAATAGCAGATTTTCTAGAACTCCCTGTTCCAACAACATCTCCAACATATGCTATTGGTAAATTTTGTTTTTTTAAATTATCAAGAATCTTAAGTCCATCAGGTTTTTTAAATTCCAACATAGCTAATGCGTGCATCGGAATATCTGGGCGTGTTGTTGCATGTACAGCTGGAGATAAGTCGTCTGTATTTGTTTCACCGTCAACTTTAAACACTAAACAAGTAATCTCTTTTTCTAGAACTTTTTTATTTTTGAACCATTCTGCATTTGCCCAACTATTTACAACCTCTTTTGCATAAATATTATTTTGAGATAATTCATAAATTTCATTAGCTGAGTCGTAAACAAGAATAATATTTTTTAAAACTTCTGCTGCTTTTTTTGCAAGTAAATTATTTTCTCCTTTAAGTATTTCAACTAAAGAATTTACATTGTATCCGCCTATCATTGTTCCTAGTATTTCAATCGCTTTTTCGGGATTAATTGATTTGCAATATTTTTCGGAATTAACAATAGCTGTAAGCCAGCTTGCTTTTACATAAGCAGCCTCATCAACTCCTGGTGGTACTCTATTGATTAGTAAATCAAGTAAATAGGATGAATCGTAAGTACTATCTTGTTCCAATAATTGTGTAATACAATTTGTTAGCTCAGCATTTAAAGGTAAAGGAGGTATACCTTTGGTAGCTCTTTCAGATACGTGATCCGCATAATCTTTTAGCAATGTTTCCAAATTCTTCATTAGTAAGGTTTAATGCCTAATCTATTGTTATTTTTAATATTGAAAAGGAGAGTATTCATAAATGCTTTTTTAAATATTCAAACTTCTTAATTAATCAATGACGACATCATCAAATAATTCAGCTTTAGAAAAGACATCAGATTTACATGTTGTTGAAACACGTCCATTAATACCTCCAAGCAGATTACATAATGATATACCTTTGGATCACGCCTCTGCTAAAACAGTATCTAAAACGAGAAGATCGATACAAAATATTTTGCATCATAATGATCATAAACTTTTAGTTATTGTGGGACCATGTTCAATTCATGATCTAGATGCGGCAAAGGAATATTCAAAATATATTCAAAATTTCCGAGAAATTTATAAAGATAAATTAGAAATAATCATGAGAGTATATTTTGAAAAACCAAGAACAACTATTGGTTGGAAGGGATTGATAAATGATCCTCATCTAGATAATTCTTATGATATAAATACTGGTTTAAGAAGAGCAAGAACTTTGCTTTCATATTTAGCAACTCGTGGTATACCTTCTGCTACAGAATTACTAGATCCAATTGTTCCTCAATACATTGCCGATTTAATAAGTTGGACAGCCATAGGAGCGCGGACTACAGAAAGTCAAACCCATAGGGAAATGGCATCAGGATTATCAATGCCTATAGGTTTTAAAAATGGAACGGATGGTTCTTTTACTACTGCAATTAATGCAATGCAGTCAGCTTCAAAATCCCATCATTTTTTAGGTGTAAATGAAAATGGAATGGCTTCTATTGTAAATACTACAGGCAATCCAGATGGACATATAGTTTTAAGGGGCGGTTCAAAAGGCCCTAATTTCGAAAGTGATCATGTTAAAAGAATTTCAGCTGAATTGAGGCAATGTAATCTTCCCCATAAAGTGATGATTGATTGTAGTCATGGAAATTCGAATAAAGACTTCCGAAAACAGTCGGAAGTACTAAGAAATGTAGCTTCTCAAATTAGTAATGGTGAGAAAAATATTTTAGGAGTTATGCTTGAAAGTCATTTAAAGGAAGGAAATCAAAAACTTTTAAAAAAAGGAGATCTCCAGTTTGGCAGAAGCATTACAGATGCATGTATAGATATAGAAACAACAAAAGAATTACTCGCTATTTTATACAATTCAATTAGCTTGTTATAAAAAAATTAAAAAATAATGCTGAAGAAATTGGAACAATGAAATTATCTATTCCTAAAACACTAAATTGTTCGAGCAAAGTCGCAAAAAAAGCTATTGTAAAATAATTTAAATTTATATTACTTTGTTGGGAGTATCCTATTGAGCAAACTACTATCAAACTTGTTAAAAACATTGTCATAGTACCAAGTAAAGATTTTTTTTGTTTAAAAAAAATCCAACTCTTCGAGTCAAAGCTTTTTCCTATTAACCCAGCTAATCCATCCCCAAAAGTCATTATGAAAAATCCACTAATTAATGCATATGGATCTTTATCCCAGAAAAGATAAATCAAAATAAATAAACTTAGGCAATAAAACAATGTTCCATAACTCTTTCTCTCAACATCCTCAATTGTTGGAAATAATTTATACGTATAATTGATGAAAACCATTATTGAAATAATTCCTGTAAAAATTAGAGCCGAGTTTTGATTAATTTTTAAAAATTGAGCAATTGGTATTAAAGGTCCTATTCCAATATGTATTATTTTTCTGACGATTTCTCTGCTATCTTCATTATATTTTTTAAAAACTATTGATATTAAAAAAATTGAAAATAAATATAATAAAATTACAGTAAATTTTATCAATTTGGTTAAGCTGCTTTTTGATGAGTTGTCATTACTCTAAGTTTTAATATTGCTTTAGCTTCTAGTTGCCTAACTCTTTCTCGTGAAACATTAATTTGTCTTCCTATTTCTGCGAGTGTTAATGGTTCTTCACCATCTAAGCCAAATCTAAGCTTCATTATTTTTTGTTCTCTTTCATTTAATTGAGAAAGCCAAGTTCCTAAATGCTCTTTTTGAATAGTTCTATCCATACCTTCCATAGGCTCTTCACAGTTTGGATCAGGTATAAGTTCACCAAGAGTACTTCTATCTTCTTCGCCTCTTGCGTGAGCATCTAGGGAAGCGCAAGGAGCACTTTGCGAAATTAAATCTTCTAAATCTTTTTGATCTATTCCCATTTCAGTTGCCATTTCCAATCTGGTAGGTTGTCTACCAAATTTATGTGATAATTCTCTAGACACTCTTCTCATTTTGGATAGTTTTTCACTTATGTGAATAGGCAAACGGATTGTTCTTGCACTGTTATCAATAGCCCTTGTCATTCCTTGCCTAATCCACCAGTAAGCATAAGTCGAGAATTTATATCCCATAGCAGGATCAAATTTATCTACAGCTCTTTCAAGGCCAATAGCTCCCTCTTGGACAAGATCTAATAATTCAAGCCCTTGGTTTTGGTATTTTTTTGCAACGGATACAACAAGCCTCAGATTAGCTGCCATCATTCTATCTCTGGATCTTTTGCCAATTTTAATTTGATAAAGATTTCGTTGTGTTCTATCAGTTTCAGGAATTTGTAGCAACTTTTTCATGTTTTGAACATGATGAGCTAACTCTATTTCCTCTGCTGGAGTCAAAAGAGGTACTCTTCCAATGCTACTTAAGTAATAGCCAATAGAATCTGAAGCGAGTCTGCCAGATTTTTTTTGGCTTTGTTTTGCAGTAAGACTGGATTTCGATTTGCGAGATTTGCCCGCAGTGTTTGGTAATCTTGGCTCATCAAATTTATCATCTGAAGAGCTTTTCGCAGATTCCAGAGGGATCCCCATCACCCTGGCCTCCTAAATAATGGATTTTTTAAAAAGCTAGCACTGAAATCGAAATAAAAACTACTTTTACGTTGAAATTTTAAAGACAAAAATTTTTTTTTAAAAGCTTATTTCTTGAAATACATTGACATGATTGGATTTTTTAAAAATTAAAAAAAATTTAAAATATTAACTATTTTTTTTAAATGTTGTAAAAATCAATATTAATTTTATTTTTCTATTAGATCAATTTGTGACCGATTATTCGATGCATCTAGTTTATATTTTGAATAAGAACCATCTTCCTTCATTATCCAAGAAAAGTAATCATCTTTCATGTAGGTTTGCAAAAGTGAGTATATTTTATATTTCAATTCATAATCCTCTATCGGAGTAACAGCTTCTATTCTTCTATCAAGATTTCTTCTCATCCAATCTGCACTCCCAATAAAAACATCATTATCACCGTTATTACAAAACCAAAAAATTCTTGAGTGTTCAAGAAAATGGCCAATAATGCTTATGACCTTAATATTTTCACTTAAATTTTTTCTTTGGGGATATAGGCAACAAATACCTCTTATAATAAGGCTAATTTTTACACCTGAGTCTGAAGCTAAATAAAGAAGTTTAATTATTTCTGGGTCTACTAAAGAATTCATTTTTGCAATTATTTCGGCTTTTTTGCCTTCCTCTGCATTTTTAATTTCTCTTTTTATCAGAAATATAAATTTCTTTCTCATCGATGAGGGAGAAACTAATAACTTTTGATAACTTTTTTGTTTAGAAAAGCCTGATAAATAGTTAAATAACTCAAGCAAATCTGATGCAATATCAGGATCAGTTGAAAGCAATCCTAAATCTGTATAAAACTTTGAAGTATTAGAGTTATAATTTCCTGTTCCAATATGGAAATAATTCCTTAATCGTCCTTTTTCTTTTCTTACTATTAAAGCAACTTTTGTATGTGTTTTAAATCCTATGATTCCATATACAACGTGAATTCCAGCTTGTTCAAGTTGTTTTGCCCATTGAATATTGTTGTCTTCATCGAATCTTGCTTTTAGTTCAATCAGAGTCATTACTTCTTTTCCGTTCTCTGCAGCTCTCATTAAAGCTGCAATGATAGGTGAATCCTTAGAAACTCTATATAAAGTAATTTTTATAGCCATTACAAGTGGATCATCAGCTGCTTTACTTATAAATTCTTCAACTGAAGTTCTGAATAAGTCGTATGGATGATGAAGCAGAATATTTTTTTTTCTAAGTATATTAAAAATAGAATTGAAGTTTTTGTTTGAAGCTAAATCTAAATTTTTTAATTTCGGGTGAGTTTTACCAATTAGTAGATTTTCTTTTAAATCATCTCTATTAATTTTTGTAAGTTGATTTAAATCGTCAAGGCCTAAAAAACTTTTGCAAAAGTAAATATACTCTTTTTGTATTGAAATACTTTCAATGAGTAATTTCAGAATATTTTCTGGCATATCAGATTCAACTTCTAATCTAACTACGTCTCCACCTAATCTTCTCTTTTGCAAACTTTGTTCAACTGCTAAAAGAAGATCATCAGCTTCAAGTTCTTTTAATTCTAAATCTGCATCTCTTGTCACTCTAAAAAATGAGTAATTCAGACATTCCATTCCATTAAATAAAGTATTTATATTATTCCCAATTAAATCTTCAACACTTATGAAACAAAATGTACTTTCATCACCATGTTGAATAATTTCATTGGGAATTTGTATAAATCGATTTATATTTTTTGTTGGTATTTTTACTCTGACAAACTGATTTTTAGAATCTTCTCCATCCTTTATTAAAGCTGCTAAGTTTAGACTTAAATTACTTATAAATGGGAATGGATGTGCTGGATCAACAACTAATGGAGTTAATAAAGGAAAAATAGATGAAGTAAAGAAGCTATTGCACCAATTTTTTTGATTTTCACTTAGGTTCTTATATTTTTTTAAAATTACACCTTTTTCTTTTAATTCATTATTTAATTCATTATTTACATAGTTTTCTTGAAGATTAGTTAATTTTTTTACTTCTTTGTTGATTTTTGTTAATTGCTCTTTAGGGGTTAATCCATCAATACTTTTTTTAGTAATTCCTGCTTCAACTTGAGCCTTTAAGGAAGCTACCCTTACCATAAAAAATTCATCTAGATTATTACTAAAAATTGAACAAAATTTTACTTTATCTAGAATTTTGTACTCCTTTTCCATACCAGTTAGGAGTACTCTTTTATTGAATTCAATCCAACTTAATTCTCTATTAATAAAAACATCAGCCTGGCTTTTCATTAAGATACTTTTGAATTTTGATTGCTAAAAGAATTATTATTTTTACCCTCTGCAATAAGGTATATCATGAAAAGTAAAATAACGGAACCAGCAATAAAAGGTGATTTAGGACCAAAACTATCATAAACTCTTCCGGCCATTGCAATTCCTAAAACCCCTCCAAGACTCTGCAAACCCTGAAGGTTACTTAGAATTGAGCCTTGTTTATCAACGTCTAATTTCTTTGATATTAGTGCTCTTAAGGTTGGCGTAATTAATCCTGCCCCAACGGCTAAAAATGAAACAGCTGAATAAATATTAATTGTCGCATTTTCTTTTGGAGAAGTTATTAAAAGAGCGCACGCCACAAGAATAAATCCTGATCCAACAAGTGTTAATCGCATTTCGCCAAATTGCTTTACCAGAGGCCCAATTAATCCTCCCTGAACGATAATCGCAATGATTCCTACTACAACAAGAGTTCCGCTTGATGCTTTGGTCGTCCAGTTTAAAGATTCTTGGAGGAAAAATATAAGGATATTAGTTAATCCAGTAAAAGCAATAAAGTAAATAAAAAAAGCTAATGATAATTTTTTAATCTTTTCTTCTTTGAAAACTGTAAATAGAGCTTTTAAAGGGTTTTTTAAAGCAGTTTTTGATTTATTTATTTCACTATTAGGCTTGGTTTCTGGTAGGTAAAAAAATACAAGGAGAAAATTTATTATTGGAATTATTGAGGCTATCAAAACTGGAATAATAAAATTATTATTTGTATTTCTTGCAAAAATTACAACAAAAATATTACCTAAGAAAAAACTTAAACCAAAAGCTACACCAATAAGACCAAATGTTTTTGCTCTTTTTTCGGGGCTTGAAATATCTGCAAGAATTGTTGTTGCAGTAGCTGCAGTCCCCCCACTTAAACCGTCAATAAGTCTCGCCAAAAATAATAAAAATAACGGGACAGTGGCTAGTGAATTTGACCAATTAAAAAGAACTGTAAAAGATAATATTGATATTCCTATTACTGAACCAGTAATACAAAAAAGAGTGACAGGTCTTCTTCCATATCTATCACTCATAAGTCCTATAAAAGGAGAAGCTGTAAATTGAGCTAATTGGTAAGTGCATGATAATAAACCATATGTACTTGCTTTAGAGTCAAACAGTAAAACAAAAGAGGGTAATATGGGTAACAGTATACTTTCACTTAAACGATCATTTAAAAGAGTGATAAACGCACTAAGGAGAGTAAATTTTTTATTTGGTTTTAATAAACTTTCTTTCACAATATTTACCTTCATTGCGATTAACTTTTACTACCATACTTGTTAATGGAGATTATTGTGCCCGGGATTGTTTATTTAGTTGGAGCAGGTCCTGGTGACCCTGAGCTTTTGACTCTTAAAGCTTTACGCCTAATAAAAAATTGTGATGCATTAGTTCATGATGCTTTAATCCCGGATGAAATAATAAAAGAGGCAGGAAAAAATTCAGAAATTTTCCATGTAGGCAAAAGAGCTGGGAAGTGTTCTGTACCTCAGGCTGAAACTAATGATCTTGTTTTGAAATTAGCAAAAGAAGGCAAAAATGTTGTAAGACTTAAAGGGGGAGATCCATTCGTTTTTTCTAGGGGTGGTGAGGAGGTATCGATTTTAGAAAAAAATGGAATTTCAGTTGAAATCGTTCCTGGTATTACTTCTGGGATAGCTGCCCCCACATATTTTGGTATTCCACTAACCCATAGAGATGCTGCGAGTTCCGTAACTTTTGTCACTGGACATGAGCGTGTAGATAAAGAAAAAAAGACAGTGAATTGGAGAGATTTAGCTAAATCATCAGATAGCTTAGTAATTTTTATGGGTATAAAAAATATTGAATTTATTGTTGAAGAATTAATTCTAGGTGGTTTAGATAAGAGTACTAAATGCGCTGTTATTCAAGAAGCTACTTTAAAAAATCAAAAATGTTTGATAGAGAAATTAGATAATCTTCCAGATAAAATCAAAGATAAAGAATTTTTAGCTCCATCAATTATCATTATTGGAAAAATTGTTGAATTCAAGGTTAATAACAATATAACTAAAGTATCTGATGTCTTTTTACCAGATATTAATAAAGTTCAATTATATAATAAATCCCAAAAGTAAATTGGATCGAATTTAGGTTTAAGCTTTAAATCATTAACTTGATTAATTTGTCTGCAAGATAAGCTATTAATTGCAACTATTATGTCATCATTTTGAAATTCTGGGGGAATTAATTCTTCTTTTACAATTTTCAATTTTAAAGCTTCAGAAACCATAATCCCCTCTAAACAGCCGCTCTCTTTTCTAGGAGTTATCCATTGATTATTTCTTTTAATTAGAAGATTAAATGTACTTCCACAACAAAGTTCACCTGACGTATTCAAAAGGATAGAATCATCAAATGATTTTTCATTAGCTTCTGTCAAAACTTGTATTGCCTGATTATATGAAAATGTTTTGCATTTACTTATAAGACTGAATTCATTTATTTTTTCTTTTTGACTAATGCAAACGCTTATCGGATTAAAATTTGGTTTGATTCTATAAAACTCAAGCCATAAATTATCCAAATCTTTTGTCTCTGAAGTGCTATCAACTGTTAGTGTTCGACCTTTATTAGTTCCTCTACTATAGTTTATTCTTACTGAAGCAAATTGATCATTTTTAAGCGATAACTTTTTAATTCCATCGTGAATAATTTGTCTCAAAGTTAATTTATTTATTTTGAGATTAATATTTAAAATCTTGCTACTTTTTTCTAATCTTTTCAGATGTTCATCAAAAAGAATAGGTTTGTTTTCTTTTATCAAAATGGTTTCAAATATACCATCAGCAAATTTTAATCCTCTATTATTAGCAGCAATAAAAATACTATCAATATCCAACCATTGATCCTTGTGCCAGCCTAATGTTTCAATCATTTTAGTGAATCAATTAATGGTAAAATTTTCCACTTTAGTTCATTAGTTTCTTCTTCAGGGTTTGAGTCAATCACTATTCCGCAACCAGCATAAATATTGATTTTTTTGTCTTTTATTAAAAATGATCTTATTAGTATATTGCTGTCAAACTCTCCATTCCAGTCAAGCTTCAAAAATGATCCACAGTACGGTCCGCGTTCACATTCTTCTAATTCAAAAAGTCTCTGGCATGATCTTAATTTAGGTGCTCCAGTTATAGAGCCCCCAGGCCAACAAGCTTTTAGTAAATCAATCCAGTTCTTATCTTTTTTTAATTTGCCTCTGATTACTGAAGTTAGATGATGAACTTTTAAGAAACTTTCAAGTTTTAATATTTCTGGCACCGTAATACTTCCTGTTTCGCAAACTTTACTTAAATCATTTCTTATTAGGTCAACAATCATAATATTTTCGGCTCTATCTTTTTCGTTCGTTAATAAATCGATAGCATTAAGTGCGTCTTGATTTAAATCTTTATCTCTGGATCTAGTTCCTTTGATAGGTCTTGATTCTACAAAATTTTTATTATCTATTTTTATAAATCTTTCTGGCGAGGTAGATAATACAGCCTCTTTATAATTATCATTATTTATTATTATTCCTCCAAAGGGAGCTCTTAATTTCCTTCTTATTTTCAAATAAATATCTAGAGGATTATAGTTTTTGGAAGATTCAATTTCGCATTTAGTTGTTAGGTTTGCTTGAAATAAATCCCCTAGGGAAATTAATTTTTTCAATTTTAAAATATTTTTCTGAAATTTTTCAGCCATTTCGTCCAAATTTATTTTTGAAAAATCAAAATTTAAATTTGTTTTAGTAATATTTTCTTCTTCGATATTTTTTATATTGTTGATTATGTTTTTATAATTCATCAGTTCAGATGAGTTTGTGCCTTCGATAATTATTTCTTTTTTTATTAGATTACATTTAATGATTGGATCATATGATCCAATCCATAAAGTTGCCATATTAGATTTTCTCCATGGGTTTTTTGGTTCTATGTAAACTCCGGCTTCATAACTTAACCATCCGATCCAAAATCCTTTTTCAATATTTTTTAAATTATTAAATGGATTATTAGTTTTGTCTAAGTTGTTGATATCTCTTGATTGGATTATTTTTTTAGGTTTAATTCCTATTATTGACCATTCCCCATTTTCTTTGCCATCACTGTCTAGCCAAGCTAATCCTTTATCTCCGAATCTTTTTGTTAGATCATGAGCAATCAGTGCTGGATCTATCCATTTTTCTAGAATTATTTTTTTTATTTTCATTTTTTATTATTGTTATTAAGCCATTTTTCATAAGCGGCATCTCTAATTCTGCAGCTATCACACTTACCGCACGGTTTTGAATTACCCGAATAACAACTCCATGTTTTGTCAAAAGGCACATTATTAGTAAAAGCTAATTTAATAATTTCCTCTTTATTTAAATCTAATAGTGGCGTCCAAAGTTTTATTGGATTATTTTCTCTTCCTCTTTTATTGGCTAGATCTGCTAACTCTTGAAATTTTTTAATGTAGTCAGGTCTGCAATCTGGATAACCAGAATAATCTAGTGCATTAACTCCTAATCCTATAAAATCAGCATCTATTGCTTCGGCATAACTTAGTGCAACGGAAATAAATATAGTATTTCTCCCAGGAACATAAGTATTAGGAATTTTATTAGTTTGTACTCCTTCTTTCGGAATATTTTTTTGAGTATCAGTTAATGACGAGCCTCCCCATAAAGATAAGTCAAGCTTAATGATTTTAAATTCTTCGATATCAAAGTGTTTTGCAATTATTGATGCAGAATTTAATTCTTTTTTATGACGTTGACCGTAGTCAAATGAAAGGCCAAAAATTTTAGCTTCGGATTTTTTTGCAATACCAGTAACTGTAGAAGAATCTAAACCTCCAGATAATAAAACCACTATCGATTTATTTTTAAGAGTCATATATTTTCAATTAATTTTTAAGTATTTGTGAGTTTGAAGGCTCAATTTCCAATCTGGATTATTTTTTACGAAATCAATAGCAAGAGAAAAACCATTCGCATTGTTCCATGCTGGCTGTAAATAAAAAATTTTATCTTCTTTTTTAAAGTCATCTTCGCTTTTAGAGAGTTGATATTGTTTAAAAGTTTCTTTTTTTATTTGAATAGCAAATTCAATATCTTCTTTTTCATTGATGATTATTTTGATTTCATTACAGTTTTTTAAAAAATAATTTTTTGGAGGAGAGTGTCTTTTAGGAGATAAAGTAATCCAGTCATAGCTTCCTGATATCGAATTAACTCCACTTGTCTCAATATGAATCTTCATTGGGTTTTGTTCTTCTCCCATTGTCATTTTTTTTATGGCTTTGCAAAAATTATCCAAGTTATGTTGTAAAGGTTCTCCACCTGTAATAACGCAAAATGATGCTCCTTTTTCTCTGGCAATTTTTATGCGATCTATTATTTTTTCAATTGATATAGAAGGGTGTTTTGTCTCGTCCCATGAATTCTTGGTATCGCACCATGAACATCCAACTTTGCATCCCGCTAATCTTACAAAAAAAGCACTTTTTCCAGCATGATAACCTTCACCTTGTAATGAATGAAATTGTTCAACTAAGGGTAAAAAATTTGTCATTTTCATTCAAAAAAATAAAGAATATTAATTTGATTGAGTTAACTTGTCTTGAGAGGCTTTTATTAAACCTTTAAATAAAGGATGTGGTTTGCCAGGTCGCGATAAAAACTCAGGATGATATTGACATGCTAAGAAGTATGGATGATTTTCTAACTCAATTAACTCAACTAATCTGCCATCTGGTGATGTACCACTAATTTTGTATCCAGAATCTAAAAAACTTTGTTTGTAGTAATTATTAAATTCGTATCTATGACGATGCCTCTCATAAATAACATCTTCATTATATAAGTTTTTCCCAGTTGTATTTTTTGTCAATCTACATGGATAAACTCCAAGTCTCATTGTCCCACCTAAATCAACTACATCTTCCTGTTCTGGTAATAAATGTATCACTGGATTGGGAGTGTTTGGGTCTAGTTCTGAACTAGATGCATCTGGAAGATTAGCTACATTCCTGGCCCATTCTATAACTGCACATTGCATACCAAGGCACAAACCTAAAAAGGGAATTTTATTTTCTCTTGCGAATTTTATAGCCGAAATTTTTCCATTGACTCCTCTGTTGCCAAATCCCCCGGGTACAACAATTGCATCAACTTTATTTAAGTAAGTTTCTGCTGAATTTTTTTCTATCATTTCAGCGCTTACCCAATATAAATCTAATAAAGCCTTTTGTTGAATGCATGCATGTCTTAAAGCTTCAACAACAGATAAATATGCATCTCCAAGTTCAATGTATTTACCTACTAAAGCAACTTTGATTGGAGCTCCAGGATTTCTTAGGTTGTGTATAAGTTGCTCCCAATTTTTCAAATCACATTTTTTATCTTCAAGGTCTAAATACTTCAGGGTTTCTTTGCATAAACCTTCTTTTTTTAACGAAAGAGGTACAGAATAAATACTGTCTGCGTCTAAAGCTTCAATTACAGAGTTGATACTGACACCGCAAAAACCACTAAGCTTCTTTTTAAGAGCTTCATTGATAGATTTATCACTTCGGCATACAAGTAAATCTGGCTGAATTCCAATTGATCTTAATTCCTTGACTGAATGTTGTGTTGGTTTAGTTTTTATTTCTCCAGAGGTTTTGATGTAAGGAAGTAATGTTACGTGTATGTATGCAACATCGTTCCTATTGACATCATTTTTGAATTCTCTTATTGCTTCTAAAAAAGGTAGAGATTCAATATCACCAACTGTTCCACCAATTTCAGTAATTATAATATCTGCATTACTGTTGGCGGCTACTCTATGAATTCTTTCTCTTATTTCTCCCGTTATGTGAGGTATTACTTGCACAGTTCCACCGTCATAACTACCTCTTCTTTCTTTATTGATAACTGCTTGATAGATAGATCCAGTAGTCACACTATTTAACCTAGTCATTGCAGTATCAGTAAATCTTTCATAGTGACCTAAATCTAGATCGGTTTCAGCCCCATCTTCGGTTACAAATACTTCTCCATGTTGGAAAGGGCTCATTGTTCCTGGATCAACATTTAGATATGGATCTAGTTTTAATATTGAAACACTATATCCTCTAGACTTTAATAGTCTTCCTAAGCTTGCAGCTACAATTCCTTTACCAATGCTAGAAACTACTCCTCCGGTGACAAATACAAATTTTGACATTAAATATTTTTAATTAAGCACAGCCTCCTTATATCTTATTTAAACAAAAAATTTTTAGAACATCCATATATATTCTTATTCATCAATTGTTATTTCAATATCTAATTCTTTTAATTGTGATTCAGAGACATTTGAAGGTGCATTTGTGAGAAGACATTTTGCTTGTTGATTTTTTGGAAAAGCAATGGTTTCTCTGATTGAATCTGCACCAATTATCAGCATGGTAATACGATCTAATCCAAACGCTATTCCACCATGAGGAGGAGCACCCATTTCTAAAGCTTCTATTAAAAATCCAAATTTTTCATTAATCTCTTTATCAGTAAGTCCAACCGTTTTCAGAACCTCTCTTTGTAAGTTCGCTTCATGAATACGTAAAGAGCCACCTCCTAACTCCAATCCATTGAGAACTAAGTCATAAGCATTTGCTGTAGAGCTCTTAATTTCTTTTTTCAAGTTTTCAGAATCTTTAGATTTTATATTTTTTGGAGAACAAAAAGGATGATGTAAAGCTTCATATCTATTTTCATCTTCATTTCTCTCAAACATCGGGAAGTCAGTTACCCATAAGAAATTCCATTTACTTTTATCAATGAGATTTAAGTCTTTTGCTATATATTGTCTTACCCTATCTAATGACTGATTGACAATTTGTTTATCTCCAGCTCCTAAGAGGATTAAGTCTCCATCTTTTGCTTCTGTGATTTTTAAAATATTAGTTATATGGTCTTCACTTAAATTATTTTTAATTGCCCCAATAGTCTCAAGCTCATCTCCTTTGACCCTTATAAAGGCCAAACCACCAGCTCCTGCATCTTGAGCTACTTGAAAGATGTCACCTCCTGGTTTAATTCTTACGTTGCTAATACTTGAATTACCTCCTTTGACTGTTATGGATTTTATATAACCTCCTGACTTAATTGCCTTGGTGAAAATATTAAATCCAATATCACCTAATACTCCTCCTAAATCTTTTAATAACATTTGATATCTAGTATCTGGTCTATCAGTGCCGTAATTATCCATTGCTGCCTGCCATGACATTCTTGGAAAAGCATTATTAAAATTAATGTTTAACACTTCTTTCCATATTTTTTTTATGAGACTTTCATTAAAAGAAATTATTTCTTCTTCACTAATAAAGCTCATCTCAATATCTAATTGAGTAAACTCTGGCTGTCTATCTGCCCTTAAGTCTTCATCACGGAAACATTTTGCGATTTGATAATACTTATCTAAGCCCCCAACCATTAAAAGTTGTTTAAATAGTTGTGGGGATTGAGGTAAGGCAAAAAATTCTCCATTTGAAAGACGTGCAGGAACAAGAAAATCGCGAGCGCCTTCAGGAGTTGACTTTGTAAGCAATGGGGTCTCTACTTCTGTAAATCCAAAATTATCAAGAAATTCTCTAGCAACTTTAATAATCTTATGTCTTGTTTTTAAATTTTCTAGTAATTTTCCCCTTCTTAAATCAAGGTATCTATATTTTAATCTGAGTTCCTCTTTTGTATTTTCATAATCATGTATAGACACTGGAAAAGGTAAATTGTTTTTAATTTGGTTGAGAACTTGCAAATCTTTAACCTTAAGCTCCAATTCTCCAGTACTTAAATTTGTATTTATGGAATCTTTGGGTCTTTCATTAATAAATCCGCTAACCATTATTACTGTTTCATTTCTTAGAGTTTCTGCCTGTTTAAATAGATCTACACCATCATCGGGGTTAATTGTTATTTGTAGAAATCCACTATGGTCTCTTAAATCAATAAAAATTACACCACCATGATCTCTTCTTCTATCTACCCATCCGCATAAATTAACTAATTTACCAATGTCTGTATTATTGAGTTCTTTGCAAATTTTGTTTCTCATCTAAGTATGATTTATTTATCAATAACTTATAATAATTCTTTAAGGGTAAATTTAGTTAATAATTTTTTTTGTAAAATGCTCTCTTTGTTATTACCCCTTTAAATTTTTTGCCTCTTATTAATATTTGAACTTCATTATTTATTAAGGCATGCGAAGTATTGATGTATGCAAAAGCTATAGCTTGTTGTTTAGTTGGAGACCAACTGCCGCTTGTAATAGTCCCAATATTTTCTTCACCTTTAAGAACTGCGCAACCTTTTCTTCCTATTGCTTTACCTTCTATAGAGAGACCAACTAACTTTTTTTGAATACCTAATCTTGACTGCTCTTCAAGAAATTTTCTTCCAAAGAATTCGTGATTATTTTCTAGATGTACTAGCCAGCCTAACCCTGCTTCATATGGAGAAGTTTCTTCATTTATGTCTTGACCATAAAGATGCATGCCTGCTTCAAGTCTAAGAGTATCTCTAGCTCCTAAACCACAAGGTGCAACATTTTTGGAAATTGAGAAATCCCATAAATTAATTGCTGCTTTTTTAGATAAAAGTATTTCTAGACCATTTTCTCCTGTATATCCTGTCTTTGAAAAGAAAATTTTTTCTTTAGGCGAAATATGTTCAAAAATTTTATATTCGCATCCAAAGTTAGGGATATGTGAGATCGAAGATTCAATCCATTCTTCAAATAAATTAAATGAGTTTTTTCCCTGTAGTGCTAAAAGTACTTTGTCTTTTTTAAAGTTTGTTATCGAAATTTCATATTTATTTAAATTATTTTTTATCCACTGAAAATCTTCTTCATATCTACTTGCATTAACTATTAACAATAATTCTGATATATCATTTTCTTGTGTACCAAGATCATAAATTATTAAGTCATCTATAATTCCTCCTTTATCATTGAGCATTACTGTATAAAGCCCCTGGCCTTCTGAAAAGGAGTATAAATTAGTAGGAAAAAGTTTTTGAATGTAATCCTTTGGATTGATTCCCTTGATAGATATCACACCCATGTGAGAAATATCAAATAATCCTGCTGAAGATCTAACTGATTCATGCTCTTTAATTAATCCTGAAAATGATATGGGCATTTCCCAACCTGCAAAATCTACTAATTTTGCACTGGATTCAACATATTTTGAATAAAGAGGACTTTTTAGCAAATCCATGAAATATTTAGTTTATATTTAGTATTTTTATACTGTAGTTTAGAAATTTTTTATTGCATATTTTCTAATGACAAAATTAAGCTTCTAAGTACTTTGGCTGCAACTATGCTACTTACTCCGCTTTTATCAATTTCTGGAGATAATTCCACAATATCTGAAGCTACAATTCTAAAGTCTTTTAAAGTTTTCAGGATTTCTTCAAAATCATTCCAAAAAAATCCTCCCGGCTCTGGAGTGCCCGTCCCTGCTAATAAACTGGGATCAAACCAATCTAAATCTATTGTTAAATAGATTGGAGACTTAGCGTATGGTAAAAGAGCTTGTTTTAACTCATGTGCATTTCCGGCTGGCCAAAAGTTAACTAATTGGTTGTTGTTATGCATAATTTCAAATTCTTCCTTAGTTCCACTTCTAATTCCTACTTGCAAAATTTTCTTTTCAGGTAGCACTTCTAAGCATCTTTTCATAGTACAAGCATGACTATGTTCATTTCCTATATATGATTCTCTTAAATCTGCGTGAGCATCAAGTTGAACCAATATCAAATCTGGATATTTTTTTACTAATGCTTCAACTGCACCTCTTGTAATAGAGTGTTCGCCTCCAAGCATAATAGGACTAAGGCGTTTACTAATTAAATAATTTGTTGCTGATTTAATTGATTCAATAACGGATTTTGAGTCATTTTTATCAATCACTATTGATCCAAAATCAACATACATAATATCCTCTAAGTCTTTTTTTATTTTTGGACAATATGTTTCTAAACAAGAACTTACTTGTCTTATTGCTTCTGGACCAAATCTTGCTCCTGGTTTAAACGAACATGTCCCGTCATAATTAACTCCAAATATACCAATTGAGCAATTCTCAGGACTTCTTTTTGCTCCCATATAAATTGCATTTTCGTTATCAAATAAATTTTTTGTCATCTTATGAATCTAGTTCTTTTACAATTTTATTTGGCATCATTTTGAATGCTGCGTTTTGAAAATTTAAATTCCAAATTTCACATCCTTTTTCTATTCTTAGGGCTTCATCATAATTTTGCTTTGATAAATTTAGATCTTCTGAAGAAGCGAATGTCCAACTCCAAATCCCGCTTGGATATATAGGCACAAAGGAATACATAGTTTCAGAAACTTTAAATATATTTTTTAGGGTTTTCAAAATATTTATGTGTATATTTTTGAAGGATTCAGGAGATTCGCTTTGCGTTGCTAATATACCGTTTGGTGTAAGTATTCTTTTACATTCTTTATAGAAAGAATCTGAAAATAATAAATTTGAAAATTCTGAGGGATCTGAACAATCTATAAAAATAACGTCGTAAAAATTATCTCTTGTTTTTTTTACCCATTTAACACCATCATCAACATGTATTTCTAATCTTTTGTCATTCCATGCTTCGCCTCCAATTTCTTTTAAAAATTTTTTAGATATTTTGATTACCTCCTCATCAATTTCTACTAGATCAATTTTCGATATTTGAGAATATTTAACGCATTCTCTTGCTGTACCGCCGTCTCCTCCACCAATAATTAATACATTAGATTTTTCGTCAATGCTACTTAATGCTGGATGCACAAGACACTCATGATAATATTTCTCGTCTTTTAGTGATGTCATCCAACAACCATCAAGCATTAAAGCTCTCCCATAGTATTCATTTTCAATAACAATAATTTCTTGATATTGTGATTTTTGTTTAATTAAAACATCTCCATTTAGACCGAATCTTGAGCCTTTATGATATTCATCTATCCATGTTGAAATATTAGTCATTTGCTTTTTAAGAATTTTTTCTTTTAAGTTTTCGCTTGGCTATTTGCCAAAGCCGTTGAAAGTCTTTAGGAGTTTGTTTTTTAATATTATCGCCTGCATGATGTTCAATGATTGAAAATCTGTCTAAAAATTTTTTATTAGTTTTTTGTAGAGCTGATTCAGGATTTATTTTTAAAAAGTTTGAGAGATTTAGAATGGTAAAGTAAATATCCCCAAATTCATTTTTTATTTCTGAATCATTATTGCTTTTAATTGCTTCCTTTAATTCATTAATCTCTTCTTCTAACTTTTCAAAAATCTGATCGGTACTATCCCATTTAAAACCATATTCTTTAACAACATTTGTGATTTTATCTGTTCCAACCATTGGTGGTAAATTTTTGATTTTCATATTTAAATTTTTACTAATTGATGATTCCATATGAGGTGTTTCTTTCTCTGAATTTTTAATGTTTTCCCAAATCTGTTGCGATTTTTCTAGAGATACTTTTTCTTTTTTTTTAAAAATATATGGATGTCTATTAATAATTTTCTTGTTTAGATTTCTTATAACATCATTTAGTTCAAATTCTTTTTTTTCGTAACCGATTTCAGCATGAAGCATTACTTGCAATAAAAGATCTCCTAACTCTTCACATATGTTATCCGCCTTTTTTTCAAATATCGCTTCTATAAATTCATTACTTTCTTCATGTAAAAATGGGATCAACGATTTATGAGACTGTATTTTCTGCCAAGGGCATCCCCAAGTTTTATCTTTTAACGACTTGATATTAGATATTAAAATTTTAAAGTTTTCTAAAGTCCCTAAATCGGAATTTTTTTGTAAGTTATATCTATCGTTTGAGGACATAGGATATATTTTATTAATTTAATTTTGCCTCAATCATGAAATATTTAAATACTTAGTATAAATATTTCAACTTCATCTATTAGAATGATTTATTATAAGGGCGATTAGCTCAGCGGTAGAGCGCCTGCCTTACAAGCAGGATGTCCCTGGTTCGAACCCTGGATCGCCCATTTATTATTTTTCTAATGACTGAGATCGTCAATCTTTCAATCAGTCAAAGCGCTGCTTCAGAACTATCTAGGCAAGCTTCTTTTGGAGGTTCTCCAGGAGAAATGTCTATTGATTTGGTAGAGGATAAAAATTGTTCCGAAGGATGGATGCATATTAAATTAAGGCCGGGTACATGTAATGGACACCCTATTTCAAGAACTGAAGGAGTAACTTTATACGCGGATGTAAAAAAGTTTAATTTACTTAAAGATTTAAAATTAGATTATTACGGTGATTTGAGCGGTGGTGGATTTCTTATTTCAACACCAAAAAATGCAAAACGTTGTTCCTGCGGTTCTGGCTTCAAACTTTTGTAGAATGTATGTGTCTTTTTTTGCAAACTAATATTATTTTCATTAATTGGCTACTCTCAAGATAAAATAAAAAAAAAGTTTATTGAAATAAAATTTGAACATGACAGAGATGAATGATCAATTATCTTTAGAGAATTATTCACCTTTCGAAGTAGAGAAAAAGTGGCAAGAAAAATGGGAAAGTCTAAAGGCGTTTAGTCCCAACCCTGAGGATGATGGGGAGCCTTTTTGTGTTGTTATTCCGCCACCAAATGTAACTGGATCTTTGCATATGGGGCATGCATTTAATACGGCTTTGATAGATGTTGTAGTACGTTTTCAAAGACTTTTAGGTAAGAATGTTTTGTGTTTACCAGGAACTGATCATGCTTCAATAGCTGTTCAGACTATTCTTGAAAAACAACTAAAAAGTGAAGGCAAAACAAGCGAGGATATTGGAAGAGATGAATTTCTTAAAAGAGCATGGAAGTGGAAAGAACAAAGTGGTGGAAGAATAGTTTCTCAATTAAAAAGGATAGGATATTCAGTTGACTGGACTAGAGAAAGATTTACTCTAGATCAAAAATTAAATGAAGCAGTTATTGAGGCTTTTAATATTCTCTATAAAAAGAATTTAATTTATAGAGGCGAATATTTGGTTAATTGGTGTCCTGAATCTCAATCTGCCGTAAGTGATCTTGAAGTTGAAATGCAAGAAGTAAATGGTCATTTATGGCATTTTAAATACCCTTTAATTTCTGAAAGTGGTGAACAGTTAGATAAGTACTTAGAAGTTGCAACAACAAGGCCAGAAACTCTATTGGGTGACACTGCTGTGGCAGTTAATCCCGATGATGATAGATATAAAGAATTTATTGGTGCCAAAGTAAAAGTCCCTTTCGTTGATAGAGAAATACCTATTATCGCTGATTCACATGTTGATAAAGATTTTGGTACAGGTTGTGTAAAGGTTACTCCAGCCCATGATCCAAATGATTTTGCAATAGGAAAAAGGCATAATTTAAAACAGATTAATGTAATGCACAAAGATGGAACTTTAAATATTAATGCAGGTATTTTTCAAAATTTAGATAGATATGAGGCTAGAAAGAAAATTATCAAAGAATTGGATAATTTAGGCCTTTTGACAAAGATAGAGGATTATAAACATACTGTTCCTTTTTCTGATAGAGGTAAGGTTCCAATTGAACCTTTATTGTCAACACAATGGTTTTTGAAAATGGATGATATATCACAAGGATGTCTTAATGAAATTGGTTCTAAAAAACCATCGTTTATTCCTCCACGCTGGGAGAAAGTTTATAAGGATTGGTTGGAGAATATTAATGATTGGTGTATCAGTCGTCAATTGTGGTGGGGACACCAAATACCAGCATGGTATGTTTTAGATGAATATCAAGACTCAATAGAACAAAATACTCCATATATCGTTGCAAGAAATGAACAAGATGCCTTAATCGAAGCTAATAAAAAATTTGGATTAAATATTAAATTGGTTCGTGATAAGGATGTTTTGGATACATGGTTTTCAAGTGGTTTATGGCCTTTCTCAACCCTTGGTTGGCCAAATACAAATGATCCGGATTTTAAAAAATGGTATCCAAATAGTGTTCTTGTTACTGGTTTCGATATTATTTTCTTCTGGGTGGCAAGAATGACAATGATGGGGAATACTTTTACAAATAATATTCCTTTTAAGGATGTTTATATTCATGGTCTAGTTCGAGATGAAAATAATAAAAAAATGAGTAAAAGTTCAGGTAATGGTATTGATCCAATACTATTAATTGATAAATATGGTTCTGATGCTCTACGATTTGCTTTAATTCGAGAAGTTGCGGGCGCTGGACAAGATATCCGGCTTGATTTTGATAGGAAAAAAGATACGTCTTCAACTGTTGAAGCTTCAAGAAATTTTGCGAATAAATTATGGAATGCAACTAAATTTGTGTTAATTAATAAAACTTCTAATAATAATTATTCGCTTAATGAGAGTGATGAAACTTCTTTAGAGTTATGTGATAAGTGGATTTTATCGAAATTGAATCAGGTAAATATAAAAGTCGCTGCTTTGTTGAAAGAATATAAATTGGGAGAATCTGCGAAACTTCTATATGAATTTACGTGGAATGATTTTTGTGACTGGTATGTAGAATTTGCTAAACAAAGATTTAATAATAAAGAGACTAATAATAGACAAATATCTGAAAAGGTTTTAATAAAAGTTCTCAATGATATTTTGGTGATGATTCATCCTTTTATGCCGCACATTACTGAAGAACTTTGGCATGTACTTCAACTTAAATCAGATAATGAATTATTATCTCTTCAAAAATGGCCAACTCAAGAAAATAAATTTGTTGATAATAAGCTTGATAATTCCTTTCAACAACTCTTTGAAATTATTAGATTGATTAGGAATTTGAGAGCTGAATTAGGACTCAAGCCATCAGAAAAAGTTCCTGTTTACTTAATTTCAGATAATGATGAATTGATTGATTTTCTAAAAATTTTAGTTGATGATATTCAAACCTTAACTAAATCTTCTGAAGTATTTATTTTTAAACCTAATGCTGTTGATAAAAAAGAGTTTGCTAAATCTTTTTCAGGGATAATTAGTGATTTAGAGGTTTACTTACCTTTTCAGGATTATGTAAATATAGATGCATTAAAGGAAAGGTTAAACAAGGATTTAAAAAAGGTTACTATTGAGTTAGATAATTTAAATAACAGATTATCTAATAAAAATTTCGTGGATAAGGCTCCAAAAGATATTGTTGATGAATGTAGATTTAAATTAAATGAGGGTTCAGTACAAATGGAGAGAATTACTAAAAAACTCGAACTTTTGAATTAAGAATGAATATATTTCTTGAAAATATTTATAATTTATCTTTTTTTTTTAATACTGGCATTGGGATATTTTCGTTTGTTTGCATTTATATTTTAATTGTTTTGTTAATACTCCCAGCTTCTTGGTTATCTTTATTATCAGGTTTTTTATATGGCTCATATTTAGGATCAATTATCGTTTTTTTCTCCGCTTCCTTAGGAGCATCAGTTGCTTTTTTTATATCAAAAAGTTTTATTTTAAAAAAGCTAAAAAATCTTTTTAGTCGTTATCCAAAATTAAGTGTTATGGAAAAAGTAGTAGAAAAAGGCGGACTTAAATTAATTTTTTTAGCAAGATTATCTCCGATATTTCCCTTCAGTATTCTTAATTATTTTTATGGTTTGAATAATGTTAAATTTCGAGATTTCGCTATTGGTCTTCTTGGAATAATTCCAGGAACTTTTCTTTATTGCTCAATAGGTAGTTTGGCAAAAAATATACAGGAGCTAAAAAATGTCCAATCACCAAATAATTTATATATGACTATCGTTGGAATTATTTCAACTTTTTTAGTTGTATATTTCTCAGCTAAATATTCCAGGGAATATTTTGAAAAATCCTAAGAATTCACTCTTTAATATTCCAATCTCTAATAGATGCAATTAAGATAAACCACAAAAGCCTAAATTTACCTAGTAGAGTTTTGTTGGCTTCTAATTCGATATATTTTGCTTGTCCACAAGGTGTTTTTATGAAGTTGAAAACTGTTTTTTTCGTCATAAGTCTCTCGAAAAGTCCTGATAATTATTCTTACATTTTATAGCCAAGATTTTTATTTTTTTTACTTAAAAACCACATTTTTCATAGACTACTTTGTGGAATATTATTTTTTAAAATTTAAATTTTTTCTCCAGCTTTAAATCCTCTAAAGCATTTGAATCGAGGAAACCTCAGACTAAAAGCCACCGCATCCTTGGATTTAGTTTTAGCATCAGCTCT
>CACGBL010000003.1:0-53403 GCA_902571355.1 uncultured Synechococcaceae cyanobacterium
TCGTAGAAGAAAATGGACAGCTCATTGGAGACTATGGTCAGAGATCAATAGGGAGGATAACTTCAGCTGATGCAAGTTTATGGTGGCCCATTTTATGTTGGTATTATGTCAATAAAAGCGGTGATTATGCCTTTGGAAAAAGTCAAAGCGTTCAAAGAGGTATTCAACTTCTACTAGATCTAGTTCTACATCCAACATTTGAGGGTACTCCAGTACTTTTTGTTCCAGATTGCGCATTTATGATTGATAGACCTATGGATGTATGGGGAGCACCCCTAGAAGTTGAAGTTTTACTTCATGGATGTTTAAAAAGTTGTATTAACTTAATGGAATTAAGTAGAGCAGATCATGTCAGTAGACTTCTAGACCAAAGACTTATTCTTACAAATCAATGGGTTAAGGATTTAGGAAGTTTTCTTTTAAAGCATTACTGGGTTACCAGTCAAACAATGCAAATTTTAAGAAGAAGGCCAACTGAGCAGTATGGTGATGATCAACACTTCAATGAATTTAACGTTCAACCTCAAGTGGTTCCCTCGTGGCTACAAGATTGGTTAGAGAATAGAGGTGGTTACTTAATAGGAAATATTAGGACAGGAAGGCCTGACTTTCGATTTTACAGTTTAGGTAATTCTTTAGCATGTATGTTCGGAGTACTGCCCCCGGAAGAACAAAGAGCTCTATTTAGATTAGTTTTACATAACAGACAGCATTTGATGGCTCAAATGCCTATGAGAATTTGTCATCCTCATATGGATGTCGAGGAATGGCAAAATAAAACTGGATCTGATCCAAAGAACTGGCCTTGGAGTTACCATAACGGTGGTCATTGGCCAAGTTTACTTTGGTTTTTTGGTACCGCTGTCCTATTACATCAAAAACATCATGGTTCTGATGATGTGATGCTCATGGAAGAAATGAAATCTCTAATAGAGGAATCATATTGGTGTCAACTTAATCAATTACCGAAGCAAGAATGGGCAGAGTATTTTGATGGTCCTACAGGTACTTGGGTTGGACAACAATCAAGGACGTATCAAACTTGGACAATTGTTGGATTTTTACTAATGAATCATTTTCTGAGAAGTGAATATAACGATTTAGATATGTTTAAAATTTAGTCTTAAAATAATCCTAAAGTTAGTGATTTATCAATTGGCAAACATGCTCCAATTCCAAGATATATGGTTAGAAAAGTTCCGAACAAGAAAACAGACATTGCTATTGGTCTTCTAAATGGGTTAGAGAATTTATTAACGTTTTCGATAAATGGTAAGATCATTAATCCAAGTGGAATTAATGTTTGAAGTGCGATACCCAAAAGTTTGTTAGGAACCACCCTAAGTATTTGAAAAACTGGATAGAGGTACCATTCAGGAAGTATTTCCAGAGGTGTTGCGAAGGGATTAGCTTTGTCTCCTAACATTGCAGGGTCAAGAACTGCTAATCCAACTACGCAAGCAATAGTTCCTAAAATCACTACCGGGAATATATATAATAAATCGTTTGGCCAAGCTGGTTCACCATAATAATTATGGCCCATACCTTTAGCTAATTTTGCTCTCAATTTTGGATCAGATAGATCTGGTTTTTTTAATGTAGACATATGGAGAACTAATAATGGTTTAAGTATAAGAGTTTATAAAGGACCTGAAATACCCTGTTTACGAATCATTAAAAAGTGCATCAACATAAAAACAGCCAATGACCATGGCAATACAAAAGTATGGAGACTGTAAAATCTGGTTAAAGTGGATTGTCCAACACTTTCTCCACCTCTGAGTAGTTCGACCATAAAGTCGCCAATTACTGGGATTGCAGCAGGAACACCTGAAACTATCTTAACTGCCCAATAACCTACTTGATCCCAAGGTAGGGAATATCCTGTCACTCCAAAAGCGACAGTTATAATTGCCATTACAACACCTGTAACCCAAGTTAATTCCCTTGGCCTTTTAAAGCCTCCTGTAAGATAAACTCTAAAAACATGAAGGATTAACATCAAAACCATCATTGATGCACTCCACCTATGCACAGATCTTATTAACCATCCAAAACTTACATCGGTCATTAAATAACTGACTGAACTATAAGCTTGTGTAACTGTTGGCTTATAGTAAAAAGTCATTGCAAAACCTGTTGCAAATTGAATTAAGAAGCATACTAAAGTTATGCCTCCTAAACAATAAAAAATATTTACGTGAGGGGGTACGTACTTGGAAGTTACGTCGTCAGTTATGTCTTGGATTTCAAGCCTTTCTTGAAACCAGTCATAAACAGATGAAGAATTCGCCATCCAAAAAAAAATTAGCTTTGATATAAAGAGCTTACTTAAAATTCTTATACTTGGTGTTAACACTTAACCCAATGAATTCATCTTTTAACAAACTTTTAACATTCAAAACTGTGATCACTGCATCAATGATCATCGTTTTTTCTATCAATCTTTTGTTGATTGAAAGAGTGGATGCTCTTAGTGATAGCAGGCAATTAGTACTTGACGCTTGGACCTTGGTAAACGAAGGTTTTTATGATCCAGAAAAGTTTGATGAAATCCAATGGAAAAGAATTAGACAAAAAACATTACAGAAACAAATTGAAACAAGTGAAGAGGCTTATTCCGCAATTGAAGACATGTTAAGACCTCTAGACGATCCCTACACGAGAGTTTTACGTCCAAAAGATTATGAACTACTGAAATCAAGTAATTTTGGGAGTGAAATTAATGGTGTTGGGCTTCAATTAGGAGAAGATAATGACAACAAAGTTAAAGTAATCTCTACTCTTGGGGGTTCGCCAGCTGAAGAAGCTGGAATAGTAAGCGGGGACTATATAGAGACAGTGGACGGAATCTCATCAGAAAAATTAGGGCTTGCAAGTACTGCCTCTAAACTAAGAGGTGAATCAGGGACAAAAGTTTTAGTTGAAGTATCTTCGGAATCAGGAGAAATTAGGGAAGTCGATCTAGAAAGGAGATCAGTAGATCTCAGACCAGTAAGAACAAAAAGATTAAGAGACGATTCTCACACAATAGGGTATTTAAGGATAACTCAATTCAGCGAAAGCGTTCCCAAAAAAGTTGAAGAGGCACTTCAAGAGCTAAAAGAGAAAGAGGTTGAGGGCTTGATCTTGGATCTTAGAAATAATTCAGGGGGACTAGTAAGCTCAGGCATAGCAGTTGCAGATTCATTATTGAGTGAGAAAGCTGTAGTCGAGACAAAAGATAGAAATGGAATCAAAGACGCAATTATTTCTCAAAAAGAGACCTCTTTTGATGGACCAATGGTCACTTTAGTAAATAAAGGTACTGCAAGTGCAAGTGAAATACTTGCTGGTTCTTTGCAAGATAATGAAAGGTCAATTCTTATGGGAGAACAAACTTATGGTAAAGGTTTAATTCAATCCCTAAAAAGTTTGGGAGAAGATAGTGGTATTGCAATAACAGTGGCTAGTTACTTAACCCCCAATGGTAATAATATTCAAGGCCAAGGTATGACTCCTGACAAATTACTTGATCTACCAGATGCAAGTGATTATGGAAGTACCGACGATAAATGGGTGAAGAATGCAGAATTATTTTTGGGGTCCCTCCTAGAAAAAGAAGAAGTTTCAGTTCAAGCAATTGAATTAAACAATGAAGAAATTAAATCTTTAAATGGCTAAAGATTGAAAATAAAAAATCTTAAAAATATGAGTATTAAAAGAATTTTTCATGACCCAATTCATAAAGAAATAGTATTTGATGCAGGAAAGCCAGAAGAATTAATGATTATGGAATTAATTGATACAGTTGCTTTTCAAAGACTAAGAAGAATAAAACAGCTTGGAGCGGCATCATTACTTTTTCATGGTGCAGAATCAAGCAGATTTACTCACTCAATTGGTGTTTTTTGTATAGCTAGAAAAATTTATAAGAGATTAATTGAAAGTAAATCTTCATTTTGTGAAAATAAATTTGTTCTTTATGGAGCAGCTCTACTACATGATTTAGGTCATGGACCTTTAAGCCATACCAGTGAAAAAATATTCAAGCATGATCACGAACAATGGTCTGAAAACTTAGTTAGAAATTATTCTCCAATAAATTCAATCCTCAAAAAGTATGACAACGAATTACCCATAAAAATTGGTGAATTATTTCAATCAAAACAACTATTTTCAAAACCTTTAAAAACATTAATTAGTAGTGAGATAGATTGCGATCGTCTCGATTATCTTTTGCGCGATAGTTACAACACAGGTACTAATTATGGCTTAGTAGATTTAGAGAGAATAATTTCAGCTCTTACCTTTTCGCCTGATGGGAGTATCGGAATCAAACCAAAAGGTGTGATCGCTATTGAGCATTTCCTTGTACTTAGAAACTTGATGTATAGAACGATATACAATCATAGGATAAACGAAATATCAACATGGATTCTAGAAAAAATATTACACACAATAAAAAATAATTATGAAAAGAATATTTGGTTAGATAATTCTCTATATAAATTAATTTTTGCACCTTCAAAGGTTGATTTTGATGATTTCATAAGAAATGATGATGTAACCTTTTATTATCATTTGATTAGATGGAAAGATGAATCATTTGAACCACTGTCTACACTATGCAAAATGTTTATTGACAGAGATTTATTAAAGGCATCAGACATAAGTTTTTTAAGTAAGATGAATAGATTAAAAATCCTTGCATTTGCCTCAAAATTATGTGAAAAGAATGGTTATGATTCAGAAATATTTTGTGGTATTAAGGAAAGGTCTTTTAAAGGTTTTGAATCTAATAATGCACTAAAAATATGGGACGGCACTTATCAAAGCGCATTAGAAAATAGTTCTGCATTAATCAAAACTTTAATGAGATCCGAGGAAAGCTCTTTTATTATTTATCCAGATATGATCAAAAATGAAATCAAAAATGAAATTTCATTAATAAAAAACAATTCCAAGATTTAATTCAATGGAAATCGTTTTAGAAAACACTAAAAGTAAATATTTAGAAATTTTCTCTTTGTTAGATTTAGATAATATCCATGAAACTTTTAAAAGATTTTCTTCCATCAAGGAACCTTTAGAAGCAAAAATTTTCGCAGTCAATGAGTCAATAAGTTCCTATCATTTATCAAAATTAAAAAATCATTTTGACAAAATTAATATTTGTTCATTATGCATTTACTCAAATAATAGAGAAACAATCCTTAGTGGAAAGTTTTTAAAAATAGATTCAGCTTACATAAAGGAACAAAAGATTAAAAAAAAGTTACTATTATTCAATTCAAAAAAGAAAGACGATATTTTTCACAAAGGAACAGTACGATCGGGTGAAAGAATATCTTCAAATGGCAACCTATGCATTATTGGAGACGTTAACCCAGGAGCAATAGTTTCCGCTGAGAAAAATATTTACGTTTGGGGCAAATTACTAGGAATCGCATTCGCAGGGAAAAGTGGAAATAAAAATGCATCTATTGCATCGCTTTATCTAAATCCTTTACAGTTAAGAATTGCAGATATGATAGCTATTGGCCCAAAGGATAAGCCCAAAAATTCTTATCCAGAAGTTGCGGTAATAGATAAACAAACGATAATTATCAAACCACACGTAATCGAAAATAAAAATTAATCAATAACTTGCAATAAATTAATTCAAACTATATAAATTTAAGAATTACTTAATCTTTGCAATATTTAACTTTCTGCAAGTGGCTTTATCATTTGGAAAATCTCAAAAATCGTGGGCAAGAATACTCGCACAATATTAATTTGTTCAGGCAAAGGAGGGGTTGGTAAAACAACTTTAACTGCAAACCTAGGCATAGCACTCGCTAATAGCGGAGCAACAACTGCTGTATTAGATGCTGATTTTGGCTTAAGAAATTTAGATCTTCTTCTAGGACTAGAAAATCGCATCATTTACACGGCTCAAGATGTCTTAGACAAGAATTGCCGTCTTGACCAAGCATTGGTGAGACATAAAAAAGAACCTAATCTTGCTCTTCTACCAGCTGGAGATCCAAGGATGTTGGATTGGATGAAGCCCGAAGATATGAAAAAAATTAGTGAGCTACTTAGTGAGAACTTTGATTTTGTCTTAGTAGATTGCCCTGCTGGTGTAGAAGATGGCTTTAAAAATGCTCTAGCAGCCTGTAAAGAAGCTATTGTGGTTACTAACCCAGAATTATCCGCAGTGCGGGATGCAGATAGAGTAATAGGGATTCTTAATACTTCAGATATTGAGCCTATACAACTTGTAATTAATCGAGTTCGCCCTAACATGATGGCCAGTCAAGAAATGTTATCCATCGAAGATGTTCAAGGGATCCTTTCTTTGCCTTTATTAGGTATTGTTTTAGAAGATGAACAGGTAATAATAAGTACGAATAGAGGCGAGCCACTGACACTTTCAGATGGTAGATCTCCTGCAAAAAGATGTTATTTGAATGTTTCTCAAAGACTTACAAATAAAGATGTACCCATTATCGATCCAAAAAAAGAAGGCAAAAGTCTTAAAGATAAATTCATGAGATTAATGCAAACAAAGGTATTTTAAATGATGACTCTCAGAGATCTTATAAATAAATTACTAGGCAGAGAAACGTCTAGTGCAAATACAGCTAGAGAAAGATTACAACTTGTACTTGCTCATGACAGAGTTGATATGAGTTCCTTAACAACTGATCTTTTAGATAAAATGAGGAAAGAAATTCTTGATGTTGTTGCTAAATATGTTGAGATTGATTTTGATGAAGTAGCAGTAAGTTTAGAGACTGAGGATAAAATGACTGCATTAGTTGCTAATTTACCAATTAAAAGAACTATTTCAGGAGAAATAAAATTCAAAAAAACTGATAAAACCGATAAAGCAGATAAATCTAATAAAGATATCAAAAAGTAATAAATTTAAAAAAAGCTAAAAAAATACTGATAATTAACCCTCCCTAATTGTAAGATGAAGAGATTGCCGGCTTAGCTCAGCGGTAGAGCAGCGCTTTTGTAAAGCGAAGGTCATCAGTTCAAATCTGTTAGCCGGCATTTTTATTTATTTAATTCTGATCAATATTCTTTGCAGAAAATAAAAAGAATAAACCTATCAGAGCAATGATAGGAAACGATCTTATTTCGAGAACATACTCTAAAAAAGATGTAAGGGGTTCAAATATCCAATAAGTAGAAAATTGAATTAATAAAATAAAAAATAACAATAAAAACATTAATATAATTCCCTAACTAATACTTCTCCTTCTCTAATCAGTCTCCAATCTCCACTTTTCTTCCAAAATATAATAGTACTAGCTTTTCCACTTCTTTTTACCCAGGGGATAGGGCCCAAAATTTTTACAGAAGGGAAGTCTAGAGCAATCCCTTCAACTGTAGATGATCCTTTAAAGCCTGAAATATTTGCACTTGAAGTTAACAATGGGCCTGTTTCTCTCATGAGAGATTGAGCCATATATGAATTTGGAATCCTCAACCCAAGAGTAAGATCATTGCTTGTAAGGATTGAAGTCTGCTTTTCTGAAGCAGGAATAACCATTGTCAGAGCTCCAGGCCAATATTTTGAAGCTATATCTCCGTAATCTTCTTTAGCTGATTCGTGAACATAATCGATTAATTGTTTATATTCTGATCCCATGAGGATTAAAGGTTTGTCTTTATCTCTTTTTTTAAACTTATAGATAGTATTTGAAAATTTTGGCAGGCATCCAATTGCAGGTAATGTATCAGTTGGAAAAATTATAGGCAAACCACTTTTAAGAGTCTTTAAGGCGGATTTGCAGTCTACTAAATTCATTTAGATTATGAACATGTAATATTTTATTTATATCTTCCAATGGTAAACCTACCAATACCTGAGAGGTCTTTCACAATTTCTATTGATGTAAATTTATTTTTAAGAAGTAGTTGTTTTACTTTTTCACTTTGATCAAAATGATTCTCTAAAATTAACCAGCCCTTCTCTTTTAAAAATAATGGTGCTTTTTGTATTATTTTCCTAATATGTTCTAAACCATCTTCACCGCCTAGTAAAGCAACCTTAGGTTCGAAATTTTTAACTTCTTTAGGTAATTTTTCATAGGTATCTTTAGGAATATATGGCGGATTTGAAATAGCGAGATCTAATTTTCCTTTAAATTCTTCAAGAGGTGACCACCAATTTCCACAATAAAATTTCAAATTCGATTGTTTGGAAGAATTTATAAAATTTTTAGTGGCTATTTCTAATGCGCCTTGATCTATATCAGTTGCTATTACATCGCTAGATGGATAAGCCAATGCCAACGCAATACTTATAGCGCCTGAACCAGTTCCTAATTCAGCAAAAAATAATTTCTCTGACTTCCTTCGAAATATATTGAAGACAATATCTACTATGAGCTCTGTCTCTGGTCTCGGAATGAGTACTTTGTTTGTAACTTTTAATTTTAAGTCTCGCCAAAAAGTTATTCCACAAAGGTATTGAATTGGGGAAGATCTTAACAAATGATCGTCCCAAACAGATTCTAAAAACTCTAAATTTTTTTTTAAGTGTAATTTCCCTTCAAGATTTATTCTTATCAGGTTTAGATCATTAGAGGATATTCCTCCTATACAATCTAGTAAAACTGCAAAGGATTGTTGGTCTCCTCCTTTAGAAAGTTGCTTTTTTTTCCAAATTAAAAATTCTTCTAATGAAATGCTAAGCATTTATTAAAGCTTTAGCGTTTTGGCCCAAGCCTACCTTTACTAGAGTCAGAGTAGAAGCTTGATTTTTCTCCATCTTGAGTAGAAATAAATAAACCTATAAGGAATATTGTTGGCACCCCTACAAATAAAAGACTAGCTACGAATCCAAAATTAGTTGTTTCCATTAAATCAGTTGGTCTATATGTTACGTAATAAGACTATAGACATATAACCTGGAATAAAGTGGAAAAATAAACAAATTTTATAAACTGATTAACAGTCTTAAACAATTTAGCGAGGTAATTTTTTATTTTCACTAATTTTTTTTAGTTCTTCCAAATTCGAGGGGGGGGATTGTGGTTTTGTTAAAATTACTGAAGAGGATTTAATCAATGTTTGGCATGCAAGTCGCCAATTTTCTGGTCTATTTTTTAGTTTTTCTTCTTCAACGGATGTAAGAGGGCTCAAAGAATTTTTGTTTCCACCTTCAACTGAAATAAAACAAGTACTACATTGTCCAGCCCCGCCGCAATTTCCTAAAATACCTTTTAATCCATAAAGTTGTAAGTTTTCTTTCATTACCAATTCTCTTAAATTTTCTCCAGGATTACATTGAACTTCTAAATCCTCACGAATAAATCTGATAGTTGCCATTTTTTTAGTTATTTTTCTTATTTTGGCGTTTTACTTTGAGAATTGTGACCAAAATATTAACAATTTTTAGCTAAAAATTCCTTGTAAACTAAGTACTGCAAACTGATTTGCCCAATTTTTGCAAGAAAATAAATTTATTTACAAAAATCCCTCAAAGCCTAAAAAACCCTTACTATCGTGATGTTTAGCTGTTTATTCAGCATAGTTACTAGAAATTAACCGATGGGATTGCCTTGGTATCGAGTTCACACGGTAGTTATTAATGACCCAGGTCGACTACTCGCTGTGCATCTTATGCATACTGCATTATTAGCCGGCTGGGCCGGTTCTATGGCTCTTTATGAATTAGCCATTTTTGATCCTTCTGATGCTGTTCTCAATCCAATGTGGAGACAGGGGATGTACGTTATGCCTTTCATGGCAAGACTTGGTATCACAAGTAGTTGGAACGGATGGGATATTACGGGTGCTACAGGAGTTGATCCTGGATTCTGGAGTTTTGAAGGGGTTGCGGCAGCACACATAGTATTTAGTGGGCTATTGATGTTGGCTTCCATTTGGCACTGGACATACTGGGATTTGGATCTATGGGAAGATTCAAGAACTGGTGAGCCTGCTCTTGATTTACCAAGAATATTCGGAATTCACCTCCTCCTAGCGGGACTTACATGCTTTGGTTTTGGAGCTTTTCATTGTGCAAATGTAGGGATCTGGGTTTCTGATCCTTATGGTTTAACTGGTCATGTAGAACCTGTAGCCCCTTCCTGGGGAGTAGAAGGATTTAACCCCTTTAATCCAGGAGGAATTGTTGCTAATCATATTGCTGCTGGACTTATGGGGATTATTGGCGGAATTTTCCACATTACCAATAGACCTGGAGAAAGACTTTATAGAGCATTAAAACTTGGAAGTCTTGAAGGAGTTCTAGCTAGTGCTTTAGCTGCTGTTTTATTTGTTTCCTTCGTTGTTGCAGGAACAATGTGGTACGGATCAGCGACTACTCCAGTAGAATTATTTGGTCCTACCAGATATCAATGGGATTCAGGCTATTTCAAGACTGAGATTAATAGAAGGGTTCAAGCTGCGATAGATGATGGTGCTTCTAAAGAAGAGGCATATGCATCTATTCCAGAGAAACTAGCCTTCTACGATTATGTTGGCAATAGTCCTGCAAAAGGGGGGCTATTCAGAGTTGGAGCTCTCGTTAATGGAGACGGTTTACCAACTGGTTGGCAAGGTCATATTGCATTTCAAGACAAAGAAGGTAACGAATTAGAAGTTAGAAGAATTCCTAATTTCTTTGAAAACTTTCCTGTCATCCTTGAAGACAAAGAGGGTAATGTAAGAGCAGATATTCCTTTTAGAAGAGCTGAAGCAAAGTATTCATTTGAACAGACGGGGATTACTGCAACTATCTATGGAGGAGATCTTAATGGTCAAACATTTACTGATCCTGCAGTAGTTAAAAGATTAGCTAGAAAGGCTCAACTTGGAGAAGCCTTCAAGTTTGACAGAGAGACTTATAAATCTGACGGTGTATTCCGAAGCTCACCAAGAGCGTGGTTTACATATGCACATTTATGTTTCGGATTGCTATTCTTGTTTGGCCACTGGTGGCACGCTTCAAGAACTCTTTACAGAAATTCCTTTGCTGGTATTGATGCTGAGATTGGCGACCAAGTTGAATTTGGTTTATTCAAGAAGCTTGGCGACGAAACCACAAGAAGAATCCCAGGAAGGGTTTAAACTAAACTTTATTACTTAATCTTATGGAAGCTTTCGCTTACGTTCTCATTCTAACTCTCGCAGTTGTGACCCTATTCTTTGCTGTCGCCTTTAGAGACCCACCTAAATTTGATAGAAAATGAACCAAGAAAAAAAAACCTCTTTAACAAGAGGTTTTTTTTTACTTTTCATAATTAGAATATTACTCTACTATTAGAGTTGAAGTGCATCTTATTTCACCACATGCAGTGTCCAACCTGTCAAAACACAGATAGCAGAGTTTTGGAATCAAGATCTGCTGATAGTGGGAAAAGTGTTCGAAGAAGAAGAGAGTGCTTAAATTGCAGCTTTAGATTTACAACATATGAAAGAGTGGAATCAATGCCAGTCTCAGTTATAAAGAAAGACGGCGGCAGAGAATTATTTGATAAACAAAAATTATTTACTGGTATATCAAGAGCATGCGAAAAGACTAACTTCAGTAGTGAAGCAATTATTAATTTCGTAGATGGAATTGAATCACAAATCGTTCAAGACTCTAACAAAGATATTAAATCTTCACAAATCGGAGAATTAATACTTAAAAATCTTAGGAAAGAGAACGAAGTCGCCTATATAAGATACGCCTCAGTTTACAGAAAATTTAATGGGGTAAAAGATTTTATTTCTACTCTTGAATCTCTAAAGGGAAGTTCAAAAAACCAATTAGCTTCAATTTCATAAAATTCAGCATCTTAAAGTGTAGAATAAATATCACAAATATTTTTTGCTATTGGTTTGCAGGCTAGTAGCATTCCTTTCTAACTACCTTAGGTAGTCTGCGATACAACAAATGAACGAAAATTCTTCCCAAACCATTAAAGAACTTTCTGAGGATCAAGAAATTAAAAATGCGTCTGAGTTAGATAATGATTCAGCATCTAAAAATGAGGAAGATTTATCATTCGAGAAGAGCGATATACCCTCAGCAGATTCTTCCTCTAGCAGAACAAATGCGGATTTTGACAACGCAGGTTTCACACAAGAAGAATTCGCTTCACTTTTGGGTAAGTATGACTATAATTTTAAACCTGGCGATTTAGTCAAAGGTACTGTTTTTGCTCTAGAGCCCAAAGGGGCCATGATAGATATAGGGGCAAAAACAGCTGCTTTTATGCCAGTTCAGGAAGTTTCAATAAATAGAGTTGAAGGTCTTAATGATGTTTTACAACCTTCAGAAAGTAGAGAATTTTTCATAATGAGCGAGGAAAATGAAGATGGCCAATTAGCTCTCTCCATTAGAAGAATTGAATATCAGAGAGCATGGGAAAGGGTTAGACAACTACAAAAAGAGGACGCAACTATATATTCTGAAGTTTTTGCAACGAACAGGGGCGGAGCTCTTGTTAGGGTAGAAGGCTTAAGAGGTTTTATCCCGGGCTCTCATATAAGTGCTCGAAAAATTAAAGATGATTTAGAAGGTGAATATTTACCTTTAAAATTTCTTGAAGTTGATGAAGAGAGAAATAGATTAGTGCTAAGTCATAGAAGAGCTTTGGTTGAGAAAAAAATGAACCGACTTGAGGTAGGCGAAGTTGTTGTTGGTTCTGTAAAAGGTATTAAACCTTATGGAGCCTTTATTGATATTGGTGGAGTTAGTGGGCTATTACACATATCTGAGATTAGTCATGAACATATTGAAACTCCTCATAATGTTTTAAATGTGAATGATCAAATGAAAGTTATGATAATTGACCTTGATTCAGAAAGAGGACGAATTTCATTATCTACTAAAGCACTTGAACCTGAACCAGGCGATATGCTAACGGATCCTCAAAAAGTTTTTAGTAAAGCTGAAGAAATGGCTGCAAAATACAAACAAATGTTATTTGAACAAACTGACGATAATGAAGAAATCTCCACAGCGTCAGCTGAAACAGTATAAATTTACTTATCTATTTTGTTTACGAAAATCAGAATTTAAGTCTCATTATTCTCCTAGAAGTATTATTTAATTTACAATAATTGATTTGTAAAGATAATCTAATTTAGGATAAAGTCAAATTTCAAAATTATTTATAAATGAGTGATTTCATTTTTACTTCGGAATCCGTTACTGAAGGTCATCCTGACAAGATATGTGATCAAATTAGTGACGCTGTTTTAGATGCTCTATTGACAGAAGATCCAGAAAGCAGAGTTGCATGCGAAACTGTCGTTAATACGGGTCTTTGTTTACTCACTGGAGAAATAACTTCAAAAGCAAAAGTCGATTACATAAAACTTGTTAGAAATGTAATTAAAGAAATAGGATATGAAAGCTATAGAGCAGGTGGTTTTGACGCAAATAGTTGTGCTGTTTTAGTAGCACTTGACGAACAATCACCGGATATTTCTCAAGGAGTAAACGATGCGGATGATGTTAACGATGACTTGGAAGACAATACCGGAGCTGGTGACCAAGGCATAATGTTCGGCTATGCATGCGATGAGACGCCTGAATTAATGCCCTTACCAATCAGTTTAGCTCATAGATTAGCCATTCAACTTGCCAAAGTGAGGCATGAAAAAGTCCTTAATTATTTACTCCCTGATGGTAAAACTCAAGTAAGCATTAATTACGCTAAAGGTTTACCAGTCTCTATTAATACAATTTTAATTTCAACTCAACATAATCCTGAGATAGATGGGATAACAAATGAGGAGGAAATTCGTCAAAGAATAAAAGAAGATTTATGGAGACATGTTGTAATTCCTGCTACTGAAGATTTAGAAATCAAACCAAGCATTAGCCAAACAAGATTTCTAGTAAACCCCACTGGAAAATTTGTCGTAGGAGGGCCCCAAGGAGATGCGGGGCTCACTGGCAGAAAAATTATTGTAGACACTTATGGTGGATATGCAAGACACGGAGGAGGGGCATTTTCTGGTAAAGATCCCACAAAAGTAGACAGATCAGCCGCTTATGCAGCGCGTTATGTAGCTAAAAGCATAGTTAAGGCGAAATTAGCAAAAAAAGCAGAAGTACAATTAAGTTATGCAATTGGAGTAGCAAAACCAATTTCCATACTTGTGGATACTTTTGATACAGGTGTTATTTCACAAGCTAATTTGACTGAGCTAATTAAAGAGCACTTTGATTTAAGACCCGCAGCAATAATCAAAGAATTTAACTTAAGAAATCTACCAAAAAAAATGGGAGGCAAATTTTTTAGAAAGACTGCATCCTACGGACATTTTGGGAGAAGAGATCTTGAGCTCCCATGGGAAAATGTAGAAGAAAAAGCAGCCCAATTAGCAGAGGCTTCCAAGATTTTTTAATAAAATATTTTGCTATGCCTGAAAATTTTTTTGGAGGGTTAGATTTTGGAACCAGTGGTGCAAGAATATCAATAATTAATTTTCACAAGAAATTAGTATATTCAAATTCAGTATCTTATTCATACAGCTTTAAAAATCCAAATTCTTGGATCAATTCTTGTGAGAATCTCTTGGCTAGTTTACCTATTGAAATTAAAATCAACCTCAATAAATTGGCTATCTCCGGAACCTCAGGAACTTTAATAGCATCAAATTTGCAAGGAGAGCCGCTAGGAGAAGCAATACCTTATGACCAAGCATGTAGCGAAAATAAGATCCTTCTTGAATCCTTAACTTGTGGAGAAGATCATCTGAGAACTCCATACAGTAGTCTTGCTAAAGCATTAAAACTAATTAATGAATATGGGACAAATATACTTTTACGTCATCAATCTGATTGGATCACTGGTTGGTTTTTAAAAGATTGGACTCATGGAGAAGAAGGTAATAATCTAAAACTTGGTTGGGATCTAAAAAAGGAATCATGGCCAAAAAGCTATCTCAATACTTCATGGCAAAAATGCTTACCGCAAATAATAAAAAGTGGAAAAATTCTTGGACAAGTGAATTTTGATTTAGCAGAGAGATTTCACTTGAACAAAAAATTAATATTAATCTCAGGAACCACTGACTCTAATGCAGGTTTAATAGCTGCAGATTTAGGTAAAAAAAATGGTCTCACAGTTTTAGGAACAACTATTGTAGTTAAAAAAATTATTGATAACCCTATAAAAAAACAAGGAATTACAATTCATAGAGTAAACGGCGATTGGGTATGTGGAGGAGCATCAAATTCAGGATGCGGTATCTTGTCTCAGTTCTTTTCTGATTTAGAAATAAAGGAGCTCAGTCGACAAATTAATCCATCGAAAAATACTTCTTTAAATCTTTTACCTCTTAATAGTAAAGGAGAGAGATTTCCTGTTAATAATGCTAATTTAGAGCCGATACTTGATCCAAGGCCAGTAAGCGACTCACTTTATTTACATGCATTATTCGAGGGGCTAGCCAAGATCGAATTGAAAGGATGGGAAAAACTATGCGAACTAACAGGTTCACTTCCAAAAAAAATTATTACTATTGGTGGAGGTTCAAAAAACCCACAATGGAGGAAAATAAGAGAAAAAATAATCAATATACCAATAGTTTCATGCAAAAAAACTACTTCTTTTGGCACTGCCTTATTAGCGATTAATGCAAAATGAATGTTTTTGGGATATTTGATGAAGATATAAAATTTTTAATGAAAAGGGTTTCACAAACTACACATCGTAATTTAGAGTATATAGGTTAGAGCCGGGATAGCTCAGTTGGTAGAGCAGGCGACTGAAAATCGCCGTGTCCCCAGTTCAAATCTGGGTCCTGGCACCTTCAAACTCTGTCTCAGACAGGGTTTTTTATTTTTAAAGTAGTATGGAAGCGGTATGAAAGTTTCGCTTCCTGTTTTGTGATAAAAATTAGTACTCAATTTCCATACTTTCCGCTCTTAATAAAGTTCCAATAATGATATTTCTAGTTAAATTATAAAAGTATTAAAATAAATTAAATAAATTAATTCTTTTATGAATTTATAAAAAAGTTGTTATTAATTCTCAATCATTGAATCATCTCTTAACCGGACGATACCATTTAAAGAACTTTTAAAAGAATTAGAAGTTAATTCAGGTCTTGAATTAATATTTTTTAATTCAAATTTGGCAGTACGCTTCAAACTAAAATATTTTATATTTTTTTGACCAAATATACTTTGCATCACGAATATCGAAGAAACCCTAGTATCTATTACCCCTACAATTTTTTTTGATCTCGAAATTAATCTAACCTTCAATGCATCCAAACAACATGAATCACCATATTCATCTGAATAAGAGGGACCATCAAGGAATACAAAATCATAATTATTTATAGGAATATTTGAATGGCAATATCCTCTAAACATTGCGTATTCAAATTTTTCTCTTTCCCCCAAGATAATTTGTACTACCTCTTTGTATTTTTCCGGTAATATTTCTTTTGCCATTTCGTACCATTTTGGAATACTCTCCATACTTATTAATTTAGGTTTATAATTTGGATCATCTGCTTTTAATTGCAATAAGATTTCTGCGAAGACAATTGTTGAAGTTCCAGTTCCAGATTCAAGCAAAAACTTAGGTTTATATTTTTTTATAATTTGAACTGCTTTGTATAAAGATGAATATTTTGTTCCCGTTGATTCAGTCTTACTTTGATATTCTTTAATTGATTTTTTAATATTAGGTATTAGATAATTTAATCTTATTTCTGAATATTTATTATAAATAGCAAATAGTTTCCAATAAACAAACCTATGAAAATTCATTAATATTCAAAAAAAAAAGGAATATTTATTTACATTAATACCAATACTTTAATCTTTTGGTTGTCTTAAAAATCTAAATAAAATTTGTAACACTTCCATACTTCTGAAATGCATTTATCTTTTAATTAATTGCCTTAATCATATTTCGCAAGTATGGAAGTGGTATGGAAGTGGTAATTTTAGAAAAGCAGAAGTAAGTTATAACTAAGATTTCAAGGATCAATATTATTTAGATCCCGTTCAAATCTGGGTCCTGGCACCTTTAAACTCTGTCTTAGACAGGGTTTTATATTTTATAGTCATGTAGGAACATAATTTTTATTATATTTTTACAATTCAAAATTTTTTAGTTTTCTACTCTGCAAACTTGACCTATAACACCCAAAATTAGCTCATCTCCATTTGGATCTTGCCAATCAGCGAAATCATTGAAATTACTATTTACTTCATCAGTAGAGACATCAACGTCTTTGAATGATTTTTCAAAACAATTTATATCCATTGTATAAAGAATATCCTTTGTAATTTCACTTTTTGTTTTGGGAATAAATTTACTCAATATTCTCACAGACCCGTCTTCATTCCTTTTTATACTTTGCCTATCCCATAACTGTTCACCATATTCACTTTTGGGGACTCCAACCCATTCATGAGGTAAAGCATCTGATTTTTTTATTGAAATACAAAAGGAAACAATAATCGAAAGGGCTAAATAAATGATATTTCTAAAAAATATTGAATTGAACTTATTACTAGAATTAATCATGCCAATTTATGGAATACAAAAATCTTTTATGGGGGAAATATTAGATTAAATATTTGTAAAAAATTTTATTGATTAGTATTTCTATTATAGATACAATCAAATATTAAATTAAGAATTTACTTCCAATAAATTTATTAGAAAAATAATGAATAAGATTCAGAAATTTCTCTCAGTAGTTTTTTTCATTGCAATATTTGTTGTATTGATTTATTTAATCCAAAATTATGGGATTGAACCTTTAAGGAACAAAATAGAAAGTATGGGGATTTGGGCTCCTTTTGGAATATTCATCCTTAGAGGAGTAAGTATTATTTTACCTGCCCTTCCAAGTTCTGCTTATTCTCTGCTAGCTGGTTCATTACTAGGATTTCAAAAAGGTTACATGACTATAATCTTTTCTGATATTGTTTTTTGCCAAGCTGCATTCTTTATTGCGAGAAATTATGGTCGGGATCCTGTGCGTAATTTAGTAGGCCCAAAAGCAATGCAAAAGATTGAAAGTTTTAATCAAAACCAGCTAGAAGAAAATTTCTTTCTTATGACAGGTCTACTAATGACTGGCCTTTTTGATTTTCTAAGCTACGCAATTGGTATTGGAGGAACTCGCTGGAAAATATTTACTCCTGCATTATTAATAAGTCTTCTAATCAGTGATTCTATTCTTGTAGCAGTAGGAGCTGGAGTTAGCCAGGGAGCAGGATTATTTCTAGGGATTGCTCTATTGGGAATGTTTGCTTTAGCGACTATTTCAGGATTGGCAAAAAATAAAATGCCTAAATAACAAAACAGTTGCTAATTCTGTAATCAAAGAAGAAAGATATGACATTTTCGCAAACAATAACTTTATAAATAATGATTCATGCAAGAATAGGAGTCGATTAATTTTTAAAGTTATTAGATGACTCCATTTAGACCAACTTCATATGATCGCCCTGGAGAACAAATATCAACTACTCCTTCTGGATTAAAAGTAACTTCTGCAAAGAGATTAATGGTGGATTCAATGGTAAGAATGATACAAAAAGCAGAAAACCATTCCGTAGAAGATAAACTTGACGAAGAATCTAACAATAATTAATCATTTCATTGATAAAAGTATAGGAGAGTGGAAATCTATTAGAAGTACTCACACTTTAGCTTTTCAGGAATGTGAAAACTCAACTAGTAAAATATATATAAAACATATCAACAAAAAAAATAAAAAAGTCGTTGAAATTTTTAAAAATCATAAATTTAGTTTAAACCTAGAGAGCATAGCCATTTCTATAAACTGGCAAGCTGTTAGTGATTGGGACAATGATGATATCAGTGAGGGAGATGAAACTATTCTTATTTTTTTACCCAAAGATGAAAATTCAGGAATTGTTTTAAGAAATAAAGGTTATGCAGAATCATTTATTTCATCATCCAATTATTTTGTTGATGAACAAAATAATTTACACCTTAAAACTATTTATAAATCAACAGTTTCCGAAGAAAGAATTTCCTTTTTATCCACTCATATAAGATCCAGATTTTCTACTATTAGAAATCTAGAAAATAACTCAGTTATACAGACTTCCCATACTTCAGAAATAAGGAATTTAGCTAGTTTAAAAGATTAATTATCCTTTCAAATTGAAACTCTGTTTCAGATATTAATTTAGGAAGAAAGCATTTGTTTCCGCGCATATTATTAACTGTTGAATTTAAATCAGAGATAGTTGCATCTCGCATTAATTCAAAAACCCTTCTTGCATTTCTTAAAGGTACCCCAAGAGCAAGATAAGTATTTTTAAGATCCTTCAAACAACTTTTTTCTAATACTGATTCGTCATTAGAAATTAAAAGATAAGCAACAATCCTTAGGATTATTTCTCCATCTCTTAAACAAACGGACATCTTATTAGTTGTATTTAAAGATATTTTTGAATTAAGTGAATCTTGATTTTCGCAAATCATTGCCGTTACAGCGTCTGCTGCGATTGCATGTGAATTATTGGTTATTGAGGTTATTGCATCTAATCTTGAGTTTGCACTATTAATAAATTCTTTTATATTGCTTAAATCGTTTAATTTTTTATGGGCTGACAATAGTTGATTATTCTTTGAAACTGACATTCCTGAAGTAAAAAATTAAAGATCGATCTTAAGAATAATACAAAGGTAGTAAAAACAAAACAATTTCAAACTTTACGCAACGCTTCTTAATTAATAACTTCATTCCAAAGTGATAGTTGAAATAATTCAAATAAAAAATTTTTTTCCGCTAATATAAAATTACATTTTTAATAAAGTTTTGGATCAACAGGATTTAAAATTATCAAAAAAACTTATCTCATCATATAAAAAGAGATTGGAAAAAGAAATTCTAGTCAGAAGTATGAAATTAAAGATGCCTCAAAATAAATTTGAAGAAATAATTAATAACAATAATGAACTTATAAATTTAAAAAAAGCGTTAGAAGATCTAGAAACGGAATCTGAATCTCATAGTAAAGTCTGATTCTTGAAAAACCCTTCCAAAAGTGCCTCAAACCAACAATTTCCTTTTTAAGTCCCTAAACAATCAACAACTTCAAGCAGTAAAACATGTTTATGGACCACTATTAGTTGTAGCAGGTGCAGGTAGCGGAAAAACAAAGGCTCTTACTCACAGAATTGCAAACCTTATTGAGGGTAACTCTATAGATCCCTATAACATTCTCGCAGTCACTTTCACTAACAAAGCTGCTAAAGAAATGAAAGCAAGATTAGAGGTTCTTCTGGCCCAAGAATTAGCTTTTAATCAATTTGGTCAGCCTTGGACAACTCTCAAAGAAATTGATCAAAATCAATTAAGAACAACCGTTCACCAAGAGAGGCTTCAGAATCTTTGGATCGGTACTTTCCATTCCTTATTTTCAAGACTTCTAAGATACGATATTGAAAAATATACTGATCCAGAAGGCCTAAAATGGACAAGGCAATTTTCAATTTATGATGAAACAGATTCTCAAACATTAGTGAAAGAAATTATAAGTCAAGATATGAATCTTGACCCAAAAAGATATGATCCCAAAAAGATTAAAAGATTAATAAGTAATGCTAAAAATCAATGCTTAACTTCTAATGATCTTTTAGAAAAAGCAGATAATAATTTTGATAAAACAGTTGCAGAAGCCTACAAGAGATATAGGATTTCGCTCTCAAAAAATAATTCTTTAGACTTTGATGATCTTCTACTTTTGCCTGTTTTCTTATTGAGACAAAATGATATAGTCAGAGATTACTGGCACAAAAGATTTAAACATATTTTAGTTGACGAATATCAAGATACAAATAGAACACAATATGAACTTATAAAATTAATTACGGCTGGAAATACTGAACCAAAAAAATTCTTCAATTGGGAAGATCGTTCAATTTTTGTAGTTGGGGATGCTGATCAAAGTATTTATAGTTTCAGGGCAGCTGACTTCAGAATTTTAATTGGTTTTCAAGAAGATTTTAAAACTTCAATCAACGACGATACAAAATCATCTTTAATTAAATTAGAAGAAAATTATAGGTCATCTTCCAATATCCTTGATGCTGCAAACTCACTAATTGAAAACAACTCTGAAAGAATTGACAAAGTTCTAAAGGCTACCAAAGAAAAAGGGGAACTTTTAACGTTACTTAGCTGTGATGATGAAATTTCAGAGGCAGAAGCAATTACCAATAAAATAAAATCACTCAATAACAATAACCAAAACCCAATTTGGAAAAATTTTGCAATTTTATATCGAACCAGAGCACAGTCGAGAGTATTAGAAGAATCTCTTGTAAGGTGGCGCATTCCTTATACAATTTTTGGAGGATTGCGTTTTTATGATAGAAGAGAAATTAAAGATGCAATAGCTTATTTGAAAGTTCTGGTTAATTCTTCAGATAACATTAGTCTTTTACGAATAATAAATGTTCCTAGAAGAGGGATTGGAAAGACTACTATTCAAAAACTTAATGAACTATCTAATAGCTTAAATATCCCATTATGGGAGGTTCTTAATGATAAGCAAAGTCTTGAAGAGACAATAGGCCGATCATCAAAAGGGATTAATAAATTTACTGAAATTATGAATGATCTACTGTGTTACCTAGAAAATTCAGGTCCCGCTCAACTACTACAACTTATATTAGAAAAAAGTGGTTATTTAAGTGACTTACTCTCTAGTGGGACTGAAGAATCTGAAGATAGAAGAAATAACTTACAAGAACTAATTAATGCAGCTACTCAATATGAAGAAGAGACAGAAAGTGGAGATGTAGAGGGATTTCTTTCTACAGCAGCCTTAACAACTGATAATGATACGAAGAAAAATAATCCTAACTCTGTAACTCTCATGACTCTGCATAATAGTAAAGGTCTAGAATTTCAAAATGTTTTTATCACTGGGCTAGAACAAGGTCTCTTCCCTAGCCATAGATCAATAGATACTCCCTCACTTCTTGAAGAGGAAAGAAGATTATGCTATGTAGGTATTACTAGAGCTAAAGAAAGAGTTTTCTTAAGTCATGCCAGAGAAAGAAGATTATGGGGTGGAATGCGTGAAGCTACAATTCCTTCAATATTTCTTTCGGAAATACCTGAAGATTTAATGGATGGCGAATTACCACAAACTGGTGGTGCTTCAATTAGAAGAGATTGGCATCTTGATCGTTTAACTAGAGTTGATCGAAACAATCCAAATGAATTTGTTAACAAACCAATAAATGCAGTAAGGAAATTATATTCAGGTCCCAGTAAAGGGAAAAGCTGGATAGTAGGAGATATGCTAATCCACTCAAAGTTTGGGAAAGGTGAAATCATACATATTTTTGGGAGTGGGGAAAAAATATCTTTAGCAGTAAAATTTGGTGATAAAGGAAGTAAAATTCTAGATCCCAGATTAGCTCCAATTCGTTATGTAAGTTAAAACTCATGAACGATATCTCTGATTACATCCAAGGGGAATTAATAAAAACTCCATTTAATCTTTATAACCTAATTACTAAATACATAGAATCTAATAACAATACTAAAATAGCTTTTGTTGGAGGTTATTTAAGAGATTTATTAATTAGTAAATTCCACAAAAAATCGTTTTCTAAACCTGTAGATATTGATCTTGTTATTGAAGGATCCTCTATTTCTCTTGCAAAATTTATAAAAAAAAATATTGTAAATGTAGATTTATGTTTAATCAAGGAATTTAATTTATACAACACTGTAGAAATAAATATTAATGACTACAAAATTGATATTGCTTCTGCAAGAAAAGAAATTTATTCTGCTCCAGGCTTAAATCCCACAGTAAAAAAAAGTACTATTGAGGAGGATCTTAAGAGGAGAGATTTCACTATAAATACAATAGCCTTCGAGGTCTCGACAAGGAAAATCTATGATCTTTATGGAGGAATTTCTGATATAAAAAGTAAAAGATTGAACTTACTTCACAGTAATAGTATTTCAGATGATCCAAGTAGATTAATTAGATGCGCAAAATATGCTTCAAGGTTAGATTTCAATATTTCAAATAATTCCCTCAAACAATCTCAAGAAACAGTTAGACAATGGCCATGGGAAAGTTCAGAAACTCATCAGAAAATGATTTACCCTCCTGCACTAGGCATACGAATAAGGATGGAACTAGCTGAAATATACAAATACGATAATTTGACTAATGTAATTTCGATAATTCATAAATGGGAAATTATCTCAATCCTAAATGAAAATATTAAAGTGGATAAAAGATTTTTACGAGGACTAAATTGGATTAAAAAGCTAAAGGGAAATCATCTGCTTTACTTATTAAAAGATTCAGAAGATTTAGAAAAAGCATGTCAAAGATTTTTGGTAAATAATAGTGGAATAAAAATATTAGAAGATTATATAAATATCAAAAAGATATTAAATACAAACCAAAAAAATTTCAATCATTTTTCACCATCAAGTTGGACAGAATTTATTGAGGACAGAAACCTTAACGATGAGACAGTTAAATTATTAATTTGTGATGGAGTACCATACTGGCGTAAATTATTTAAGTGGTTATTTATTTACAAATTCATAAAATCAAAAAAAGATGGAGAAACACTAAAAAAAGAAGGATGGGACCCAGGGAAGGAGATGGGAAAGGAATTAAAAAGATTAAGATATTTGGAAATTGACAAATTAAATAGAAATTAATTACATTTTTACAACCTCTCCAACCTTGTACCATTTATCCTTTAGAACATTTTCATATTTACGATTGCAACTAATCAACAAGGGGCCACATGTTTGAGGATCTAAAAGTAATGATATTCTCTCGTTAAAAGTTTCTTGATCTAATGAATTTTCGTTTAAAAAATTAATTATTCTTTTTTGCTTATTTACTTTATAAGTTTTGTCAAAAATTTCTTTATTAGATTCAAAGAAAGTACTTTTAACATCTTTTCTTATTAAATCAAATACTCCAGGATAAGCTTTAAATGCAAATAAATCTAATAAAACTTTTAGTGGCTCAAGATTATTGCTTTGCCTATATAAATTAGATGATTCAATCATTTCTTTAAGATGTCCAATAAATCCATATCCAGTAATGTCAGTCGCAGCATTGACTAATGATTCTTTCAATTGATTTTGAAAAAGATAAATTTCATCAATCAAATACTGCTGACTCTTTACTAAATTATTAATTACTTCAGAAGAGCTACCTAGCATATTAATATTTTGCATTTGACCGGCAAAGTAAATCCCAACGCCCAGAGGTCTAGACATCATGAGAATATCTCCAATATTCATTCCAGATTTAAGCCATGGTTTTGCTCCATTTTTTAAAATACCTTGAACTGTTAAAGAAATATCTATTCCTAATGAATAAGGTTTATTTACTAAACTTCTTGCCTCAAAAGTATGGCCTCCAAGTAATTCACCTCCATGATCCTCAACTGTTGATTTAATACCTTGAAGTGCTTGAGAAAATAGGTAACTCTGAAATTCCCTTTCAACTTTTGGTAATGAAATTAAAGCCTGCGCGGATGAAAGTTTTGCTCCGCATGCCCACAAATCTGAGCAAGCATGCAAAGTAGTAATTTTTGCATTAAGCCAAGGATCACTTACCAAAGCAGGGAATCCATCTACACTTTGCAAGATAATATCTTGACCATTTTTATATATCTCAACTGAATCTTCAGGTGATGAGGCAAAAGAAGTTAAATTAGAATTTATTAATGATTTATTCAAAACAAACTGAGGAATTTTAGCTGCACATCCTCTGCAATCGTTCAATGAAATATTTTTTTCACTACTATTCATAATTAGCCTTTTTGATCTGAACTTTTTAATAAAGTTGAGATCAATTTTATGCTTTAAAATCCAAAAAATAAAAGAAGGTCCGAAAACAAAATTGCGATAAATAGCAAAAGCCTTTGGATGATGGCTTGGAAATATATTTACTATTTGCAATCCGATCTTTTGAGGAAACCACTTTTTTAATGATCTCCCTTCTATATCTTTTTTTAGATTTTGTACTAATGTATTTACAACTTTTACTGCAAAAACTCCCGATGCTGGTCTTTTTGCTGAACCTACAACTGCGCAATCACCAGCAGCAAAGATTCCAGAGAAACTTTTTATCTGTAAATTCTGATTTGTAATTATTCTGCCATAAGAATCCGAATCTAATAATTTTTTTTGCGCCCATAACGGAGATGTATTTCCAGTACATAAAAGAATCTTGCCATAATCAAAATTAAGTTTTTCAACTAAATCAATCTTGGAATTCCGTAAACTTTTTAGAATTGTATTATTAATTTTTCTTGAATCACATAATAGTTTTAAAGGTCTATCTCCCCATCTTTTTCTCAAAGCATATGATACTTCAATTGCAGCAAGGCCACTCCCGACAATTACAAATGGAAGTTCATTAACTGAATCAAAAATGTCCTCTTTTAGTATTGAGTCATAAGCCCTTAAAAAAGGTTTAATTGAAAAAGCATTTCGATTTTTAACTAATGATTCAAATTCTTTTGGAATTATTGTTTGACTTCCATAATTAAGCACCAACTTCGAATAATTAACTGAAGGTCTATTACTTAAAACAATTTTCTTTAAATTAAAATCAATATCCTTTACTTCTTCTTCTACAAAAGATACTTTTGCATTTTTTGCTAAAGATTTTATATCAATTAAACTCTCCTCTAAAGAAATTGATTTTGAAAGCACCGATGGGAACATCGCCGAATAAACCAAATGAGAATCTCTAGATATAATTGAAACAGGAATATCTGGCATTAATTTAGGACACATATGCCATTTCTTCATTAGAAGAACGTTTGTGTGGCCTCCTCCAATTAGTACTAGATGATTAAAAGTCATTTACATCACTATGAATAAAGAACATTTATTACCAATTGAAAAATCAAGATTAGGAGTAATTGGTGGGAGTGGGTTTTATTCAATGGATCAAATAGAGTTCTTAAGAGAAATAGAAATCAATACTCCCTATGGTAAACCGTCTGATTCAATAAGAGTATATAATCTTGGAAATCTTGAGATAGCATTCATTCCTAGACATGGCAGAACACATAGATTAAATCCTTCTGAAATTCCTTATAAAGCAAATATTTGGGCTTTAAGATCAATAGGAGTAAGATGGATTATTGCTCCATCAGCAGTTGGTTCATTACAAGAACAGATAAGGCCACTTGATATTGTCGTGCCAGATCAATTTATAGACAGGACAAAAAATAGACCAGCAACATTCTTTAATGAGGGAGCTGTAGCGCATGTAACTATGGGAGATCCCTTCTGTACAAATTTATGCCGAATATTAAGTGAAATCGGAGAAAAAAATATTCCTGGTGGTAGACAATTACATAGAGGGGGTACTTATCTAGCAATGGAAGGTCCCGCTTTTTCAACAAGAGCAGAATCTAAATTATATAGAAGTTGGGGATGTTCAATAATAGGAATGACAAACCACACAGAAGCAAGATTAGCTAAAGAGGCTGAAATAGCTTACTCATCATTATCTATGGTTACTGATTATGATTGCTGGCATCAAACTCATCAAGAAGTTTCTGTAGAAATGGTTTTGGATAATCTAAGGTCTAATACTGAAGTGGCTAATAAAATAATCTTCGAAGTAGCTAAATTAATTGAAAAAGAAAGACCAAAAAGTAAGTCTCATTTTTCATTAAAAGATGGATTGATAACCCAAAAAGAAAATATCCCAAGTTCCACAAAAGAAAAACTAGGGATATTTACTGATTCTTATTAGATTATTGGATTTTGGTGATTTACAGCTCTAGGTTAAGGATAATGTTAGCCTCCAGCTCCCACACCTTGGTAAGATCCATAGACAAAAATTCCTAAAACAAAGATTACTGCGATTCCACCTGCTGTAGCAACAAGCCAAAGAGGTAGGGTTCCCTCAGTCCATCTTCTTTCCCATGCTACTGCTGGTCTACCATCGGGAAGTCTGTCTGGGATTCTTCCATCAGGTCCTTTTAATTTACTCATAATTTTAATTTAGTTGAAAAAGTAACTGGAAAATAAAATTCCCAAAACAAATACTGATAATAAGCCTAAATAAAGACTTGTACGATTAAGTTCTACTGGAACTTTGTTAGGATTTTCGTTTACTTGCATGATGTTTAAATTTATCGGGCTACAAATTGCATAGCAGCAATTGAACCTAAAAAGAATACTGAAGGGATAGCTAAAGCGTGAACTGCTAACCATCTAACAGTAAATATAGGATAAACGCGGACTTCAACAGCCTGCATTGGAGCTTGAGAATTAGACATAGTTATTTTGTTCTTAAATCTAGTTGGGACTTAGCTTCAAATCTTTGTGTTACAACAGGAGCTTTTGCTTCAGAGGCCTGAAAATAACTATCCGGACGAGGAGTGCCGAAAGCGTCGTAAGCTAAACCTGTGTATACGAACAAAAATCCTGCTATAAAAATAGCTGGTAATGTTACTGCATGAATAATCCAGTATCTAATACTGGTGATTATTTCAAAAAATGGGCGTTCACCCGTTGAACCTGCGGCCATAATCACAAATGTTTACCATATGATCTTACAGTGTAAAATCATAAGTTCGCGAACAAATTAACAGCTTGGTTACAGACAGTTGCTAAATTTATCCAAAATTAAGCTTTTTTTTATTTTTTATCCAAAAATTTTAAGTTAACCGTTCCACTTTAGAACATAGCCACGCTCACCAAGTATGAATCCTTTTTGGTTATCTAAATTTTCTTTATCCAGAAAAACTATCTTTATGTAATTAGTAGGCAATGCAGTAGCTATAGGATCTGAATTCCAAGTTTTACCTTGATCTTCACTTACTATTAAAGTTCCGTTACCCCCACCAGCCCATATGTGGCCGTTTGGGTCCCACCCCATATCAAGATAATTATATCCATTCAGAATTGGAATAATAGGTTTGGTCCAACTTTCTAGGTCATTATTATCTTCATTAAACCTAATCTCGGCACCTCTAGAAAGCATCCATAAACTTCCTTTTGGGTTAAAACCAATGCTTTGAACTCTCTTACTACTTGCTCTTTGGTGAGCAATCCAAGTATTGCTATCACTATCAAGAGTAGAGAAGAAATTCCCAAGACTACTTACACTCACATAGTCACCATTAGATGTTCTTCTTAAATCTCTTATACCTCCCTGTTCCGAAGGGTCTGATACTTTTGCCTCCCATGTCTCACCGCTATTTGAGGTTTCATAAATTGCTGCAGAGGTTGTAGCCAATTGAGCAACTCCATCATCAATAGTAGTAACTAAAAAAGGCTGTCCAGGTAACTTACCAAGAGAAAGCCTTGTCCAATTTTGACCTTCATCGACAGTATGCATTACTAGAGAGGGCTGTCCTATTAACCAACCTTCAGAGCCATTGAAGTCAATATCAAGAAGGCGAAAATTCTCTTCAGCAGTGATATCTAATGATCTTTTTTCCCATGTTTCACCACCATCAGTAGACTCCATAATCAATCTATTTGAACCTACTAAAAACCCATGATTATCATCTATAAAATCAACATCTAAAGCATTAGCTTGATCTTCAAACTGAATTGTTTTCCAAGGACTGCTTTCATTCATCTTGACTCCTGTAGATGAACAACTGCTTAAAACAAAACAAATAACTACAGATAAAAGAAGATTTGGAATACTAGTAAAAACTTTTTTCATGGAATTACATTTTCATTTGATTATATTAATGCAAAGAGTACAAAGAAAGGAACATAGCAGCAGCAAATGCCAACCCTCCAAAAATCAATATATTTTTTTGTCCAGGAGGTAAACTATTAAATCCAAATCCATAAACTAAATTCTCTTCAAATCCACTAGGTTTTGCTCTAGATCCAATATCCTTATAAAAATTTTTACCGGCTCGACAAACAGGGCAAGCAAAAGTATTCCCATCCAACTCTGAAAAAGGCGTATTTTTAGGTATGTTTAATTTTTTATTTCCTTCAGAAGGATCGTAAATGTACCCACAACTTCTACATTCGAATCTATTTTGTTCTAAATTAGGAATAGGTTGCTCAACATTTACTACTGTGGAGTTTTCAGAAACTTCTTTTTTCTCAAAGTCTTCAACTATTTTGTTTTCCTCAGAGGCTGGTTGAATGTTTTCACTCACGGTTTATTATTGTTCTTTAAGAACTTTAAAAGATTTTGCTTAATTAAGCGACTTTTATTCAAAATTAATTTTTAAGATGTTTTTATTAACTGGCTATGAATATTTTTTAGGTTTCCTTCTAATTGCCGCAGCAGTGCCAATATTAGCTCTTATTACTAATCTCATCGTTGCCCCAAAGGGCAGAACTGGAGAAAGAAAACTTACATATGAATCTGGAATGGAGCCTATAGGAGGAGCATGGATTCAATTTAATATTCGTTATTACATGTTTGCCTTGGTTTTCGTTATATTTGATGTTGAGACAGTATTCCTTTATCCTTGGGCTGTTGCCTTCAATAGATTAGGCTTATTAGCTTTTATTGAGGCTTTAATCTTCATTGCAATACTTGTTATCGCTCTGGCATACGCATGGAGAAAAGGTGCTTTAGAATGGAGTTAAAAAATTGAATCCACAACTATCCCCAAAAGCAATAAGAGAAATCCGAGAAGGAACTTGTAATCCTCTTGGTGCACCCCAAGTTACTACAGATTTAAGCGAAAACATTATATTGACAAGTTTAGATGATCTTCATAATTGGGCTAGGTTAAGCAGTCTTTGGCCCCTCCTTTATGGAACAGCTTGTTGTTTTATAGAATTTGCTGCCTTAATTGGATCAAGATTTGATTTTGATAGATTTGGATTAGTACCTAGAAGCTCGCCACGGCAAGCAGATTTACTAATAGTTGCAGGGACAGTAACAATGAAAATGGCACCCGCGCTTGTAAGACTTTATGAGCAGATGCCTGAGCCAAAGTATGTTATCGCTATGGGTGCTTGCACAATCACAGGTGGAATGTTCAGCGCAGATTCTACAACTGCTGTGAGAGGCGTTGATAAATTAATACCAGTTGACTTATACCTCCCAGGATGTCCACCAAGACCAGAAGCAATTTTTGATGCTGTAATTAAATTAAGAAAAAAAGTTGGCAATGAAACTATTCAAGAGCGCACAAAAACAGAACAAACTCACAGATACATAACATCTGATCATGAAATGAATCTCGTTTTCTCGGAAAATACAGGTGAATATCTTAATAAAACTTCAGCTAACGTAATACCCCCCTCCAAAAAAGAAAAAATAACCGAGTTACCTGAAAATACCGAAAAAACTGAAATTATTAATTCTGTAGAAGATTAATGGAAAAAGACGATATAGCCACATCCTCAGATACTTCAATAGAAAAAGAAGGGTTCATAAGCCAATCTTTGACTAAAGATGGAATTCCAAACCAATCTTTATCTGATGATCACATAGGAATTGAAAACATTTCTGTGGAACCTAGCAAATTATACGAAGCAGTATCTGCCATAAAAAATTACGGTTTCAACTATCTCCAATGTCAAGGAGGATATGATGAGGGACCAGGCAAAAATCTTGTTAGTTTCTACCACTTTATAACTGTTGATGATTTACAAAAAATCGAAAAAATTAAGGAAGTCAGATTAAAAGTTTTCTTAAAAAGAGATTCTGATTTATCAATCCCTAGTTTGTATAAAATTTTTAAAGGAAGTGATTGGCAAGAAAGAGAAACTTTTGATATGTATGGAATAAATTTTATTGATCATCCCAATCCCAAAAGATTATTGATGCCTGAAGATTGGAGAGGATGGCCATTAAGAAAAGATTATATTCAGCCAGATTTCTATGAACTTCAAGATGCTTATTAGTTTAATTTTTTTAATTTGCGGTAAATAAACATAACCGCTCTTGCTAGTCTCCTTGAATCATGTCTAAGAGTTGGAGTTATCCTTCTTGAATATAGTGGTGCTTGCAAAACATAATAACCCTCAGATAAAAGTTTTTCTTTATTACATTGGACAGGCTCTGCCCCTCTACTTTCGTAATAGTCTACTAGTGGAGACTTTTCAAATTGAGTCTGAGATAAGATTGAGTTGAAAATTCGAGCATTAACACCAAAATTTGATAGTTGTTTTTCTATTGCTTTGATATGTTGATAGACATCAAGTCCATCTGTTTCTCCAGGCTGAGTCATCAAATTACTTATATAAATTTTAGGAGCATTACTTTTCAATAAGGCATCCACTATCTCTGGTACTAGCAGATTAGGCAATAAAGAAGTGTATAGACTACCTGGGCCAAGAACAATTAAATCAGCTTCTTTAATGGATTCAAGAGCACTTGGAAGGGCTGAAGGATTTTCTGGTAGGTAACCAATCCTCGAAATTAATTTTTTAGATTTACTAATCTTGCTTTCACCAAAAATTTTTTCACCATCTTCTAATTCGGCCCATAACATAACATCAATATTTGTTGCAGGTAAAACTTGACCTTGTACCGCCAAAACCTTACTAGAGGCTTGAACTGCTTTTTCTAAACTGCCTGTGATTGTTGTTAAAGCTGACAAGAATAAATTCCCAAAACTATGGCCTTCCAACCCACTTCCTCCTGAAAATCTGTACTGAAATAATCTAGTTAAAGTAGGTTCTTCGTTTGATAAGGCTGCCAAGCAATTTCTAATATCTCCTGGAGGTTGCACACCTAATTGTTTTCTGAGAATCCCACTACTTCCACCATCATCAGATACAGTTACGATTGCTGTAATATTACTACTGTAATTCTTTAATCCTTTCAATAAAGTAGATAAACCTGTACCTCCGCCAATTGCAACTATATTTGGGCCTCTGTTTAATTTACTTTTAACTCTTAATGCATCAATTAGAAATGTATCTTTTTCTGGAACAAGCGCTTTTTGAATAGAATTAATACTTCTATTTTGTCCAATCCCAATTAATAATAGTCCAGCAAAAAAAATCAATGGTCCCATTAATGAAACAGGCAAAATATTTGTTAAACCTGTCATTACCCCAAAAAAGATTTCAATAAGCCAATAGAGCGGTCTTAAATTTGTCCAAATTACCAACCCTAATAATGTAGTCAAAAATCCTATCGCAGATGTAAGCATCCATCTTTTTATTACTAATCCTGGCAAAAGCCAACTCAAAATTCTTAAGATTTTGTTTAACAATCTAAAATTAGTTTTTTTAAAATTTTTATAGTACCTTCTTACCATTTTTTTACGCTTATTCATTAAAAAACCTCTTAAATTATTTTTCTCAAATTTAAAGACTATGTAAATTCATTATAAATCAAATTCATACATCCTTTTTTTATTTCAGAAAATAGGCAAAATGAAATATATAAATGTTTTTATATAAGTTTTGCAAAAATCAAAGCATGCAGTGGAAACAAAAAACCTCTCATTAAGCTGGGGGGAAGTTAATGTGCTTAATCAAATAAATTTTAAACTTAATGATGGAGAGAAATTAGCTATTGTTGGCCCCTCAGGTTCTGGTAAATCAACCATATTAAAAATATTAGCAGGACTCATTTTACCTACAAAAGGAGAATTAAGAATATTTGGGGAGAAGCAAACATATTTGAGATTAGATCAAAATAATCCTCCTGATGTAAGACTGGTTTTTCAGAACCCGGCTTTATTAGGATCGCTAACTATTGAAGAAAATGTAGGTTTTCTCCTCAAGAGAAATAAAAAACTATCGAAAAAGTCAATTCATGAAATAGTACGTGAATGTTTAGCTGAGGTAGGATTATTTAATGTTGAGAATAAACTTCCAAATGAATTAAGTGGAGGCATGCAAAAAAGAGTAAGTTTTGCGAGGGCATTAATTACTGATCAAACTCTTAATGTAAAGTCTAAACCTTTATTACTTTTTGATGAGCCAACTGCTGGCCTTGATCCCATTGCCTCATCAAGAATTGAAGATTTAATTAATAAGACAAATCATAAAGCTAGCGGATCATCTATTGTCGTTAGCCATGTTCTTAGTACTATAGAGAGAACTTCAGATAAAGTTTTAATGCTTTATGGAGGCAAATTTAGATGGGCTGGCTCGATTAATGAATTTAAAGAGAGTAAAGATCCCTATGTATTTCAATTTAGGCATGGGAAACTTGATGGTCCAATGCAACCCAAAGACATTTAGAAATTATGCGTAGAAGCATGCGAGATTCAATAGTTGGTTTTTCCTTATTAGGGGGCATTTTAATATTCACATTTTTTTCTTTTTGGCTAAGAGGAGTAAGATTATCCTCAAAAAATTGGCACCTATTTGCTGAATTCAATAACGCAAGCGGTTTATCAAAAAAATCTCCAGTTACTTATAGAGGAATCTTAGTTGGATCGATAGAAGATATCTTGTTCACGAATGAATCAATTAAAGCAAAAATAGTTTTAAATAATCCTGAAATTATTCTTCCAAGGCCAGCATTTGCTAGGGTAGTTACAAATTCTTTCCTTGGAGGAGATGTGCAAGTTGCTTTAGAAACTAGTGACAAGACAATTCCTAAAAACATTGCAAAACCAATATCCGAAGATTGCGATACCAAATTAATTATTTGTCAGGGAGACACTATCACAGGTAAGCAACTATCAAGCCTTTCAAATATAACTAATAGAATAAACCAACTTTTAAAAGAAACAAATCAAGAAAACTTAATTGAGAACGTCCTCAACTCAATTGATCAATTTGACAAAACACAAGAAAATCTTGATGAATTAATTTATTTATCGAAAAAAGAAATAGAAAGAGTTGAACCTTTAATAAGAGAAATTACAATTGCTGCTAATCATTTGAATAACATTTTGTCTACTATCGATGACAAAGAAACCCTTAATGATATTAAATTGACAATAAATGCTGCTAGGTCTATTTCAACCAAAATAGATGATATGAGTGATGATTTTAAAAAATTAACTCAAGATAAAGAATTAACCAAATCTATAAGAGATTTAACGATTGGACTTTCAAAATTCCTCAACGAAATTTATCCATGAGAAGTATTTAAAATTCATTTATAGCATTTAAAGCCATAGCTGCGATAGCTTTATCTGTAGCTTTTGGCAGTTGAACATATTTCCCTTGAGCTGCCTCTGCTAATTCTTTACCAAATCCACTTGCAATAAATTTTCTTTCTGTATCAATTATCAAAAGTTTTATCCCAAGCATGGGATATTTTGCTGCAATATCAAGAACCTCTTGCTTTAAATTTGCATTTGTATTTTCGTTTTCTTCAACCTCATTTTGTCCTAAAGATAATCCTAATGGAACATTTCCTCTTCCATCAGTAATTCCAACAACAATAACTTGACCTATATCTCCAGTAGAAAGAGCATTTTTTGCTACTTTTGCTGATTGAGTTAGTCCATGAGCTAAAGGCGATCCACCTCCGCAAGGCATTGTTTCTAGCCTTCTTTTCGCTGCAGTTATTGATCGTGTTGGAGGCAAAAGAACTTCTGCCTGATTACCTCTAAAGGGAATTAGGGCAACTTCATCTCTATTCTCATATGCCTCGGTCAAAAGTCTGATAACTGCACCTTTAGCGCTTTGCATTCTATTAAGAGCCATAGAGCCACTAGCATCAACAAGAAAAATGACTAAAGCACCCGCCTTTTTTTGAAGAAGCTTAGCCCTAAAATCATTTTCTTCAATAACTATTGATTTATTAGGATTCCTTAATCTTCGTGATTTTTGATAAGGAGCTGCAGCTCTCAAAGTCGCATCTACTGCAATTCTTTTTACTTTACCTCTTGGAATTATAGGTTTCACATACCTTCCTCTACTATCACTGAATATCACAGATCTACTTCCACTATTTCCGGCTTTTGATTTAGCTGATGAAAAAAGCAATAAATCAGGATCAACCATACATGCCTCAGGATCTAATATGAATTCTTCAGGTATTTCGGGAGTAGATTCTTCTTCTCCATCAGAATTATCTTCTTCTTGTTCTTGGTTTTGCTCATTATCATTTTCACTAGTCTCAGGTTCAGACTCTTCATTATTTGATTGAGGTGGGGGTGGGGGACTCTGATCCTCTGGAGGGGGTGGTTGAATATCATCATCTTCTGGAGGTATTTGCATTGCGCGTGGAAGAATAACTAACCTAACTGCGACTTTTAGGTCTTCAGAATTTACATTCTCATCGCCTCGAAGAGCTGCATTAGCCTTCGCTACTTTTACTGCAAATAATTCTGACCTATGCCCTTCTACTCCTCCTCTAAGAGCTTCATTCACTAAATAGGTTATTTGCTCTTTTGTTATCTTGACATCCTTTAACCATTGTCTTGCCAAAATTAATTGAGTAGATAAATTATCAGATTCTTCCGACCATTTTTCTGAAAATTTAATATTATTTTCTGCGTGTGATAAAACAGACTTTGTAATCTCAACTCTTTGAGCATTATCAATAGATTGATCTGCAGAAAGCACAATAGCAAAGCGATCTAAAACATGATCTCTTAAAGCACCTTCCTCGGGATTGTAAGTTGCTATTAAGAGCGACTTACAAGGATGAGAGAGGCTTAAACCATCTCTTTCAATATTATTTTGCTCTCTTCCTATAGCTTCAAGAATTAAATTTACAATTCCATCATCCAATAAATTTATATCGTCTACATACAGAACACCTCTATGAGCTTCTGCTAAAATTCCAGGCTGAAACACTTGTTCTCCCGTACTTAATGAGGCAGCAACATCAATTGATCCAACAAGTCTATCTTCAGTTATACCAATGGGAACTTGAATAAATGGAACCTCTTTTACTTTTTTTGGAATTTCATCAATTTGATTCAAATAATCATTTCCAATTGCTTCCTCTAACAATTTATTAGTACTAATATCCCATTCCTCTGGTTTATCTGGATCTAGGTTCCTACCAATAGGTCTTAATGTAGTATTACTATTTCTCTTAGATAGTGTTTCGAGTATTGATTCATTATCTAATACCTCTACAGGAGGGAGTAAAGTATGCAAACCCCTTGCTAATACTGACTTACCAGTACCTCTTCCGCCAGCGATAATCACTCCTCCTAAACTCGGATCAACTGCTGCCAAAAGCAAAGATAATTTCAATAAGCTATGACCCGTAATTGCCGCCAAAGGAAAAGCTCTAAAAGAATCCTTTGACTTAATTAAATCTTTTATTTCTCCTTTTTCTTTTAAATCGGGGTTCAAAATCACTTTAAAAATGTCTGATATAGAATTTATCCAATAACTTTGTTTTTTGTAGTGGAATTATCAAATCTTAATATCAAAAATGGACTATGTATATCCCTCGGAGCAAATATTGATAGTAAATTCGGAAGCCCTCTTGAGTCACTATTAATTTGCAAACCAAAAATAGAGGAAATAATAAATGAGTGGGGAGATATTTCCAACAAAAAAAAAGAAGAGAAAAGCAAATTTCATGCAAACTTTTTTTGGTCTTCAATTTATGAGACATTACCCCATGGTGTTGAACATGAGCAGCCAAATTATTTAAATACTCTCTTACTTATAAAAAGTAATTCTTTACCTAAACCATCAAATAAAAAAGCGAAATTACTTTTAAAAGAATTAAAAAAGTTAGAGAGATTTTTCGGACGAGAAGAGACGCCAAAGGGTGAGAAATGGCTATCAAGGTGCCTCGATTTAGATATTGTTTGGTGGGAAGATTTTCATACGGTTGACGAGGAGTTAACATTACCTCATCCTAGATTCATGAATCGGAATTTCGTTATTACACCACTATCTGAGATCTTAAGTAGAAGCCAAAAAATCACAAAGTTTGATGACCCAAAATGGTCTATTAATTGATTTACAAAACCAAAAAATAACTGTTAGGCTAGTTCTATTTAAAAAATCATGGGCAACAAAAACTATATAAAAAGATCCATTTTTAAAGAAAAAATATCTGAGTTAAAGTCAAAAAAATTTAGTTTCGAAATAAATAGAATTGAGCTTCCAAATGGACATGAAGGTGAATATGGACACATTAAGCATCCTGGGGCAGCATTAGCCGTACCTATTACAAAAGACAATAAAGTTATCATTCTTCGGCAATATAGATTTGCTGTTTCAAGGTATTTATTAGAATTTCCAGCAGGTACATTAGAAATAGGTGAAACACCTTTTAATTCAATACAAAGAGAAATACAAGAAGAGACTGGATTCGCTGCAAACAAATGGGATGAACTTGGAACTCTTGTCCCTGCTCCTGGGTATGCAGATGAAGAAATTTATTTATTTTTAGCTCGTGATTTAAACAAACTCAATTCCGAGGTTAAAGGAGATTTAGATGAAGATATAGAAGTATTAATTTTAGATCCCTACGAACTAGATAATCTTATTTCTAGTGGGAATGAAATTCTTGACGCAAAAACCGTGACGGCTTGGTTTAGAGCTAAACAATTTTTAGATAAATTATGAGTAAACCTAGAATACTTTTTTGGCATAGAAAGGATTTAAGAATATTTGACAATAAAGCTTTAATCAAAGCATTTTCATTATCAAATGCTATTACTTCAACTTACATATTTGATAAAAATTACCCACACGATTTCAATGCAAGTTCAAGGGCTTGGTTTCTAGGAAATTCGCTTCAAGAATTAGGAAATAATTGGAAAAAAATGGGTAGTAGATTAATTATGGAAGAAGGAGATCCGTTATTAATAATTCCTCAATTAGCAAAGAAAATAGATGCTAAATTTGTTTTTTGGAATAGATCAATTGAACCTTATGAGATTAATCGCGATTTAAAAATAAAAAAAGATTTAGAAAAAAAAAATATTCAAGTTATTGAAACTTGGGATCACTTATTAGTAGAACCTTTAAAAATATTTTCCGGAAATAATAAACCTTATTCAGTTTATGGGCCTTTTTATAAAAACCTTAAATCAAAAATGAATTTATTAGGTCCATATGTCCAAGATAAAGTTGTTTTCCAGTTTAAAGATATAGATAATAAACTCAAAGAAAATAAGACAATAAATTCATCTGATTCGGTTCTAGAGAAATTTATCAAAAATATCAAATTTCCTGGTTCGAATATTTGTCCATGTAGACCTGGAGAGAATGCTGCAGAAAAATTATTAGAAAACTTCATTAACGAAAAAAAAATATATTCTTATAATTCTGTACGAGATTTTCCTTCCCATAATGGGACATCTTTTCTAAGTGCATCTCTCAGATTCGGCACCATTAGCATTAGAAAAATTTGGAACGCTACATTAAATTTAAATTCAGATTTTGCAAATCAAGGAAATTACCTATCAATTGAAACTTGGCAAAAAGAACTTGTTTGGCGTGAATTTTATCAACATTGCTTATTCCATTTCCCAGAGCTAGAGAAAGGTCCATATAGAAAAAAATGGGATCACTTTCCATGGCAAAACAATACTGAATGGTTTCAGCTTTGGAGCAACGGAGAGACCGGTGTACCTATAGTTGATGCTGCAATGCGTCAACTAAATAGTACGGGCTGGATGCATAACAGATGTAGGATGATAGTCGCTTCATTTCTGGTAAAAGATCTTATTTGCAATTGGCAAATGGGCGAGAAAAAATTTATGGCTACTTTGGTTGATGGAGACTTAGCTGCAAATAATGGGGGATGGCAGTGGAGCGCCAGTAGCGGTATGGATCCAAAACCACTTAGAATTTTTAATCCATATACTCAAGCAAAAAAATTTGATCCTATTTGCGAATATATAAAATATTGGATTCCTGAATTATCTAAAGTGTCAAATTCAGAATTATTAAATTGCGAGATATCTAATTTAGAAAAAAATAATTATTCAATCCCCATTGTCAATCACAATATACAACAAAGATTATTTAAATCACTTTATGCTGAAATTTGAATTTCCTCTATACAATTCTTTAAAACTTTATTTAAATTTTCTGCTACATAAACTTGCTCTTCATAAGAAATTTCAGGAAACATTGGAAGACTAAGAACTTCTGTACAAATTCTCTCTGTATTAATGAGTTTTGTTCTAGAAAAATTTTTATTTTTGTAAGCTATTTGTGCGTGTATTGGAATTGGATAATAAATAATTGAATTAATACCTTTTTCAAAAAGTTGTTGTTTTACCAAATTCCTTAAGGAATAGTATTTTTTGCAATCAGTATCAAATAAATTTGAAATATCTTCATTTAAAAAATATTTATCGTTTCTTAATTTGATTACAAATTGATTCCAAGAATGGGAAATTGAATCAGAGCTAATTTTTGGAAAACTAATAAATGGATTTTTTTCTAACAAATCAAGATAATTATCAGCAATTTTTTGGCGATTATTAATCCACTTAGAAATATATTTAATTTTAATGTTTAATATGGCAGCTTGAATGGTATCAAGTCTGCTGTTATATCCAATTTGGGTATGATGATATCTTATTGGGCTGCCATGAACAGCCAGTTCTCTAATTTTTTTTGCAATCTTCTGATCTGAAGTTGTTACTGCTCCACCATCTCCAGCAGCTCCTAAATTTTTAGTAGGGAAAAAGCTAAAACATCCTATATCACCGATACTACCAACTTTGGAAGTTTCCCACATTGTGCATGTTGCCTGAGCACAATCTTCGATTACTTTTAAGTCATATTTGTTGGCCAAAGATTTTATTAAGGTCATATTCACTGCATTACCAAATAGATGAACTGGCATAATTGCCTTGGTATTAGAATTAATTTCTTGTTCTATTAGTGCAGTATTAATGAGATAAGTTTCTGGATCTATATCTACCAAAACAGGATTAGCACCAACTGCACTAATAGCCTCTGCAGTTGCAAAAAAGCTAAAAGATGAGGTAATAACTTCATCACCCACACCAATATCTAATGCGCGCAAAGCTAATATTAAAGCATCAGTTCCACTATTACATCCAATAGTATTTTTAACACCAATCAGATTTGAAAAACTCTCCTCAAATTTGGCAATTTCTTGTCCTCCAATATACTGGCCCCCTTTTAAAACTTTAGAAACTTCAGTCTCAATTTCAGAGCCAATTTCTTGGAACTGCCTATCTAAAGTAAATGGAGGTATCTGCATAGTAAATATATTAACCCTAAACCATATTTCTATGGGTAAAAAAAATTTTTAATTCATTTAAACCAACTTGGTTCTTTACCAGGAGTCCATTTTATATTGCAACCTAAAGAAGGAGTCTGATTTGAAGGATAAGAATTATTTTGATTCAAATGTTTTACAGCAGATCGCAAATCTTTTCCAGATAGAGGAATATTATTACCTGGTCTACTATCGTCTAATTGGCCATGATAATACAATAAAAAATCACCATCTACTTCATTTGAGAAAAGATAAAAATCTGGGGTGCAAGCCGCTTTTAATCTCTTAGCAAAATTTTGATTTTCATCATATAGATAAGGAAAACTCCATCCCTGTGTTTGTGCTTGTAATCTCAAATTTTTAGGAGAATCTGAAGGATGAGTAACAATATCATTACTAGAAATTGCAACTGTTTGAACTGTATTTTCAATTTCTTTACTTAAGTTGAAAATTTGATTCTCAATATATTTAACAAATGGGCAATGGGCACAAATAAACATTAATAGTAAATGCCGATTATCTAGATTATGAGAATTAAAATATTCATTTTTTGAAGAATTAGCATTTAACATTTCGAAATTCGGCAATTGAAAACCTAATTCCAAAACCATAGAATTTGTTCTTACCATATTAAAGTTAAAAATTCTTTGATATTTGAAAATTATTGTATATTTTGCCGTAATCCGTAAAGATAGGTACTTTTATATAGGAGAATAATAGAAATAATAAACAAAATGCTTCTAAATCTAACTGGCAAAAAAATTCTTGTTACAGGAATTGCCAACAATCGTTCAATAGCATGGGGTATCGCTCAACAACTTTCAAAAGCTGGCGCAGAACTTGGAATCACATATTTGCCTGATGATAAGGGAAGATTCGAGTCTAAAGTTAGAGAACTAACTGAACCTTTAAACCCATCGTTATTTTTGCCTCTTGATGTTCAAAATCCAGCTCAAATAGAAGAAATTTTTAAAAATATAAAAGACAATTGGGAGCAAATTGACGGATTGGTTCACTGCCTAGCATTTGCAGGACGCGATGAATTAATTGGAGATTATAGCGCTACCACTTCAGAGGGTTTTGATAGGGCTCTTAATATAAGTGCGTATTCGTTAGCACCTTTATGTAAAGCAGCAAAACCACTTTTTAGTGATGGTGCTGGAGTTGTCTCATTAACTTATTTAGGTTCAGAAAGGGCGATTCCTAACTATAACGTGATGGGAGTTGCTAAAGCAGCTTTAGAAGCTTCAGTAAGATATCTTTCTGCAGAACTTGGTCCCGAAAAACAAGTCAGAGTTAACGCAATAAGTGCTGGGCCTATAAGAACACTTGCGAGTTCTGCTATAGGTGGCATTTTAGATATGATTCACAATGTTGAAGAAAAGGCTCCTTTACGCAGAACAGTCACTCAAACAGAAGTAGGTAATACAGCTGCTTTTTTATTAAGTGATCTCTCTAGCGGCATTTCAGGCCAAACAATTTATGTTGATGCGGGTTACTGCATTAATGGAATGTAAACTAAGTTTTTTGCATAAAAATGTCATCTCTAAGGCAATCTGAAATAAAAAGAAAAACGAATGAAACAGATATTTCTGTATCTATAAAATTAGATGGAAATGGAATTTCTGAGATTGATACCGGGATACCATTCTTAGATCATATGCTTCATCAAATATCCAGTCATGGTTTATTCGATTTAAAAATAAACGCAATTGGAGATACACATATTGATGATCATCATACAAATGAAGATGTAGGAATCGCTTTAGGCAAAGCATTTTCAAAAGCCTTGGGAGAAAGAAAAGGAATAAGTAGATTTGGACATTTTTTTGCCCCATTAGATGAAGCATTAGTTCAAGTCACTTTAGACTGCTCTGGCAGACCTCATCTATCCTATGATCTTCAATTAAAAGCCCCTAGAATAGGAAATTATGATACTGAACTAGTAAGAGAGTTTTTTATTGCCTTTGTAAATAACAGCGGTATTACCCTGCATATTAATCAAATAGCAGGAAGTAATTCACATCACATAGTTGAGGCGTGCTTTAAAGCTTTTTCAAGAGCAATGAGAATGGCTACCGAGATAGATCCAAGAAGATCTGATTCAATTCCAAGCAGTAAAGGAATGTTAGAAAAGCAATAAAATAGGAATTCTTTCGAATCAGCCACAATTCAGTTGATTTTTGGCGAAAATAGAAGGAGTGATTATTTTGTTGTGACTAATTTACAAGATAAAAAAATTGAAAAATTTAATATTTTTAAAAAAGAAGATTGGTCAAGTGCTTATCAAAATGTAGAAAAGGAGCTTACTAAAGAGCCTCTAAAAATTAGTAAAGGTAATAATATTAAAAAATTAAATGGAACATTATTAAGAAATGGACCAGGAATATTAGAGAGAGGTGGACAATGGGTTCATCATCCATTTGATGGTGATGGGATGATAACATCCATAAAATTCGAAAATGGTCAGCCATTTTTAACAAATAGATTTGTTAAAACTAAAGGCTATTTGGAAGAAGAAAAAATAGATAAATTTATTTATAGAGGTGTTTTTGGAACACAAAAAAATGGAGGGATTTTAAATAATGCATTTGATCTAAAATTCAAGAATATCGCTAATACACATGTCATTAAATTAGGAGGTGAAATTCTCGCATTATGGGAAGCAGCAGGTCCACATGCAATGGATCCGGATAGTCTTGACACTATTGGTCTAACAACATTAAAAGGTGTACTCAAGCCTAACGAAGCATTCAGTGCTCATCCCAAAACAGACCTAAACTCAAATGCATCTTCAGAACTTTTAGTCACTTTTGGAGTACAAACCGGGCCAAAAAGTACCATTAGATTAATGGAATTTGATAATGCTGGTACAAATTCTGGAGAGCTCATTTTTGACAGAAAAGATACCTTTAATGGCTTTGCATTCCTTCATGATTTCGCAATTACAACTAATTGGGCAATATTTTTACAAAATGCTATTGATTTCAATCCTCTTCCATTTGTTATGGGTCAAAGAGGAGCAGCACAATGTCTAAAGTCAAACAAAAATAAAAAGGCAAAGTTTTTTATCATCCCCAGAGAAAGTGGATTATTTAGAGGACAGCCTCCTTTAACAATAGATGCTCCTGAAGGATTCGTTTTTCATCATGTAAACGCATTTGAAAAAGATTCCAAAATCGTATTAGATAGTATTTTTTATGATGATTTCCCATCAGTTGGTCCAGACGAGAATTTTAGGGATATTGACTTTGATAAATATCCAGAAGGAAAATTGAAAAGATCAATTATCGATCTAAAGAGGAAAACTTGTGAACTTGAAACTTTCAGTGAACAATGTTGTGAATTTGCTGTTGTTAATCCTAAAAACTTAGGATTAAAAGCAACTTTTAGTTGGATGGCAAGCACATCTCAAAAGATGGGGAACGCTCCACTTCAAGCAATAAAAAAAATAAATTTAATTTCTAAAGAAGAGATTTCTTGGTCAGCAGGTCCAAGTGGATTTGTTAGTGAACCAATTATGGTTCCATCAGAAAATTCTTCAAAAGAAGATGATGGATTTTTATTTATACTTCTATGGAACGGAGAAAGGAGAGGAAGCGATTTAGTGATATTAGACGCAAAAGACTTAAAAGAATTATCTGTTTATGAATTACCCATTTCAATTCCTCATGGCCTTCATGGATCTTGGGTTAATTGAATTTAAGAAAAAATTTCAATTAAATCTGGAATAATTTTTTTTAATGCTTTACCTCTATGACTACAAGAGTCTTTAATATTATTATTCATTTCTGCGAAAGTTAATCTGGTAGAACTCTCCTCAAAAATTGGGTCATACCCAAAACCACTTTTTCCTCTGGGGTTTAAAATAATTTTTCCATGACATTTGGCCTCAGATTCAATAATTACTTCACCATTTGGGGAACAAACACAAATATTAGCAATAAAGAAAGCACTTCTATTTTCAACTCCATCAAGTTCTCTTAAAACTCGTTCAATTCTCTTCTGATCATTTTCTGCATATCTAGATGAGTAAATGCCAGGCTTACCACCCAGTGCTGCAATACAAATTCCTGAATCATCTGCTATTGAAAAATTATTCGTTTTTCTCGAAACTTCACTCGCTTTTTTAATTGCATTATCTCTAAATGTAAATCCATCTTCTTCAACTTCTAATGATTCTGGCTGGAGTAACAATTTACAATTAACTCCAGCGAGTAATTTCTTATATTCTTTAATTTTACCTTTATTCTTACTCGCTAAATATAAATTTTTCATCCTTATTTTCCTGCCAAATTTATAAATTCTTGACCCCAATCTAATAGCTCGTCTAAAAAAGTTTTTTTTGGTGCTTCACAATATAACCTTAAAAGAGGTTCCGTTCCTGAAAACCTAAAAAGAAGCCAAAAATTTTTATCAATTCTCAACTTTATTCCATCGATCTTTGAGATACTTTTTAGCTTGTGATTATTAATATTTTCAGGAATATTATCTATGATAAATTCTTTTACGTTATTTTTTTCTGACTGATTTGGAAATTTAATATCAATTCTTTTATAAAAACTTGGCCCAAAATCTTCTTGAATTTCATCTAAGGTTTCATATAAATATTTAGATTTTTCAGCAATTCCATTTAATAAAACCATCGCTGCATATAGAGCATCTCTTTCAGGCATAAAGTCACCAAAACCAACCCCCCCAGATTCCTCTCCTCCAATAAATATTTTTTCTTTAATCATTTTTTCAGCAATATATTTAAAGCCAACTGGAAGTTCAAAAACTTCTCTATTTTGACTCTCTGATATATTTTTAATAATATCTGAACCACTAACAGTCTTTAAAACTGGATAAGAATTATTTTTAATTTCGCCCAAATAGCTAATAAAGTATGGGAGTAAATCTTGAGTACTAGAGTATCTTCCTTTTTCATCAATTGCAGCAATTCTATCACCATCACCATCAAATATAATTCCTAAAGTTTTCACTTCATTTGTTGAATTTTTCATTAGTGTTTGTTTTAGATCATCTGCATAATTCAAAAGAGGTTCAGGAGGTTTTCCTCCAAAAAAAGGATCAGCATCTTTCCTGATTTCTGAAATAATTTCTAAATCATTAGATGCAAAAATCTCAGCCATGCAATTTGCAGCTGAACCATGCATAGAATCTACAAAAATTCTCAATTGCATTTTTTTTAATCTCTTGGAAATATAGTCAATATCAAAAAGGGATTTAATTCTATCTAAATGAAATTTCTTAATATCTACCAATTGATTAATACCATCTATTTTTTCAATTGAATTTCCAAGCATTAATCTTTTTTCAACTTCACTTGTAAAAGATTCGTCAACAGAACATCCATTAAAGCTCTTTATTTTCAGACCTAGCCAATTATATGGATTATGACTTGCTGTAATTACTAACGCTCCAAGACAACCGACTTCTTTGGCATAGAAACTACAAGAAGGTGTTGTAACAAAGCTATCAGATAAGATCGGTTCGAAACCACATCCTCTTACAAAAGGCACTATTTGCTTAGCGAATTCGCAAGCCATAAATCTACGATCATATCCAATAATAATTTTCTTTGAATTAACTTCTTTATAGTATTGATAATGCAACTCCTGACATGCAGCGACTACAACTCTTGAAAGATTTAATAAATTAAAATCAAATCCAATAATTCCTCTCCAACCATCAGTTCCAAATTTTATCTTATTTAATTTATCAGCTCTCAAATTTCAAATTTCCTTGATTTCTTTTAATTATCTATAATAATTTATATTAGTAAATTTTAAAACCTCCCTAAAAAATAATTTGAATTCTCTTCATTTAAAAAGTTTTACAAGATGCAAAAGAAAAGCATGGCTAGATTTTAATAGTAAAAAATCTTATGAAGTTTGGTCTCCCCATAAAGCTATAGATAAAATTAATCAGTTTCAAATTTTCTCTGAATTTTGTAATAGTGAAATATATACAGGATTAAAAGCCTGTGAAAATGGTTATAAAGGGGTAATTGGATTAAAAATCAAAAGGAATATTTTCCAAAATATTAACGCAGAGGCACGTCCACAATTACTTGTAAAGACTAGAGGTAAAAGTAAATGGGGAAAATATAAATATTTACCTGCTGTTTACAAGTTAGGCCACAAAACCACTAAAGAACATTTATTCGACTTAGCTTTTAGTTCTATGCTGTTGGAATCTTTTCAAGAATCTAAAATTGAGAAAGGATTAGTAATTTCAAGTTTTGATAAAAAAGTAAATGTTGAAGAAATTTATTTAAATAAAAAATTAAGAAAAAAAGTTTTGAACGTTTTATTAAGTTTGAATGAATGCTTGGAAGGATTTATGCCAGAAATAACTCAAGATAGAAAAAAATGTACTATTTGTTCATGGCAAAAATTTTGTGACAAAGAAGCAAAAGAAAATGGATATCTAACAGATATAGATGGAATAGGATCCAAAACGGCATCATTACTCATAACAAATGGAATATCTGACACCCAAACATTAGCTTCATATAGCGAAAAACAACTTGGAGAGAAATTATCTAAATTCAACGATCAAAAGTATCAAAAAGCGTCCTTATTTGTAAAGCAAGCACAAGCTTATATTTCTGGGAAACCATATCGCATTTCCAAAAAAAATGATACTGACGATCTACTAAAAAAAACATATTCGGGATTTTATATTTTTGATATTGAGTCAAGTCCAGATGATAAGCATGACTTTTTATATGGTTTTTTAGAAATAAATAATTTATTTACAAAAAAAAAAGATCTTATTTATAAACCAATTTTTAATCTCAAAAACAATAAAAGAGAATCTTACAAGGAAATTATTGAAATACTTTTTTCACAGAAGGAATGGCCAGTTTTACATTACGGAGAAACTGAAAAGATAGCAATAATTAATATTGCTAAAAACCTAAATTTTAATTTTGAAGAAATTGATTTACTTGCCTCAAGATTTATAGACTTACATACCTTAATACGAAAGTCTTGGATATTACCACTAAAAAACTATGGCTTAAAAACTGTTTCTAATTGGCTTGGATTTGAATGGATGCAGAAAAATGTCAGTGGTTCCAAAGCCCTTTATTGGTGGATTCAATATCAAATTACAGAAAACGAAATATTTTTAAAAAAAATTATCCAATATAACAAAGATGATTGTTTTGCTACTCTAGAAATTGCAGAATATTTAATCAAAAATAATTAAAGAAAAATTGATCCTACAGATTTATTAATAATAATTTTTCCAAAAATTTCTGAAAAATAATAACATCCTTCTTCTAAATATTTTCTTTTTATCATTGCTAAACCTTTTATTTGAAAATCTGATTTGAAAAAACTAGTTATTTTGCCTACAGAAATATCCTTGGCAGGATTTATATATAAATTTTTATCTACAACATCAAAATTCAAATTAGATTCAAATGATTTCCAAATTCTTATTTCCTGTTTTAAAGAGGAAACATTTTTTATTTTTGACATTGTTTCTTGTCCTAGATAACAACCTTTATTAAAATCTATAAGATCCTGTAATCCAAGTTCAAGAGGATTATTTTTTCCGTTTATTTCCATTTCTAATGCGGGTATTGCCTGATTAATCTTCCAAAGTTTTAAATCATTGGGATTTAGTATATTTAGTTTATTTTTATATATTTCAAATTCTTTATCTTCTGTTTTGAAGAAAATAGGCTGGTAAGTTCTCCATGAACTTGATTCATCAATTTCCTGAATTCTATTTATCAAGAAAGGTTCACTTAGAAGTACATCGTCCGCTGGAAAAATAATTTGATTAAAGTAATCAATCATTTCATTAGTATTTCCCGCCAAGATAATTACTTCTAATTTTCTTTCTAAAAAAATAATTTCAATTAATGACCTTAGAACTCCATTTGGAGTTAACCAACAAGTTTTGATAACTTTATTTTCTGAATTAAGAATATTGCTAGTTGTTATTCCATTCAAAAATTTCCTGGCATCTTTTCCACTAACAGAAAAGCTATCAAATTTTTCAAGCCAAAACTTTTTCGTTATATCAAGCATTTTAAGATATTTATAGAAAGTCTTTTATTGTAAAAAGACTCTTTAATTTAACATTTTCATTATTAAGTGCTTTACATCCCCCTTCTTGTCTATCAACTATAGACAAAACTTCTTCAACAATATAATTATTTTCTCGTAACTTTTTTATAGCTTTTATTACTGAACCAGCAGTTGTAACAACATCCTCTAAGACAGTTACTAAAGTTCCTTCTTCTAATGTAGGCCCCTCTATTCCAGCTTTAGTACCGTATTGTTTAATCTCTTTCCGAATTATTAAACCACTAAGATCTTGACCTTGTGAAGCTGCTTTGACAATTAATCCACTTACAAGAGGATCTGCGCCTAATGTCAATCCTGCTACAGCTTTTGCTCTTGAATCCTTTAACTCTAAAAATAATTCACTTATTAAGTTTAGGCCTTCGCCATCTAACGATACTGGTTTACAGTTCATGTAATGACTGCTTTTTTTTCCTGAAGATAAAGTGAAGTTTCCTTTCTTGTAAGATTTTTCAATTAACTGTTTTAACAATTTTGCTTTATTTAAATCATACTTATCCGAAAATTTGCCCATTAGTAAAAGTTAAATTTCTATTTAAAGATTAGAAGAAAAAAAAGAAATCTCACAAAAACTTCCTAATGAGGTGTTTTTTGAAATATTATTTTTATATTGTATATTGAAATTCAATGTAATTAAAATTACATAAATTCCCTTGGGGGTGTAGCAATCTGGTGAATGCACCAAACTCATAATTTGGCTAAGGCGAGTTCGATCCTCGCCACCCCCATTATTCATTTGTCATTGAATGAAAATAACTCTACTTTTATTTCTTTTATTTTTACCAGCTTTTTTCGCAGCGAGTGAACTCTCTTTTTTATTAATAAGGCCAAGTAAAGTTTTAAGGTTAATAGAAGAAAAAAAGAAAGGAGCATTTTCAATTTTAAAAATTCAAAAACGCTTTAGATCTTCATTAATTACTTCTCAATTTGGAGTAACAATTTCATTAATTGCAATTGGATGGCTCAGCAATAACCTGGCAAATGATTATTGGAAAAGCAATATTTTATCAAATAGATTTTATGATCTTCTATTATTTTTATTTGTTGTTTTAGTTGTTACTCTTATTTCTGGACTAATTCCAAAAGCTTTAGTAATTAACAATCCAGAATCTGTCGCATTAAGATTAACCACAATCTTCGATGCCGTAAGAAAAGCTATGAATCCTATAGTGAAAACAATAGAATTCTTTGCTAGCGCCTGTTTAGGCTTGTTAAATTTAAATAACAAATGGGATTCTTTAAACTCGGGTTTATCTGCTGGTGAATTAGAAACTCTCATAGAAACAGATAACGTAACAGGTTTAAAACCAGATGAGAAGAATATTCTTGAAGGAGTTTTTGCTTTAAAAGATACACAGGTAAAAGAAGTGATGATTCCAAGATCCGAAATGGTAACTTTGCCAAAAAATATAACTTTTTCAGAACTTATGAAACAAGTAGATAAAACTCGACATGCTCGCTTCTTTGTGATTGGTGAGTCTTTAGATGATGTATTAGGTGTATTAGATTTGCGTTATCTAGCTAAGCCAATATCAAAAGGTGAAATGGGAGCCAATACATTATTAGAGCCATTCCTTTTACCAGTAACAAAAATAATAGAAACATGTTCTCTAGCAGAAATATTTCCAATAGTAAGAGACTATAATCCGTTCTTACTAGTAGTTGATGAGCACGGTGGAACAGAGGGACTTATAACTGCAGCTGATCTAAATGGCGAAATAGTTGGAGAGGAAATGCTCAATAATAGAATTTATTCAGACATGAGAATGTTAGATAATTTCTCTAAAAAATGGTCAATAGCTGGAAAATCAGAAATTATTGAAATCAATAAAAAGTTAGGATGTTCTCTTCCAGAAGGTACTGATTATCATACTCTTGCTGGATTTATGTTAGAAAAATTTCAAATGGTTCCAAAAATTGGCGACGTTTTAGATTTTAATAACATTAAATTTGAAGTTATTTCAATGTCAGGTCCAAAAATTGATCGTGTTAAAATAATCCTTCCCAAAAGCTAAATATGACTCCCCATAGAGGATAATGATAATAAATATATGGATTTGAAATTATGCAACCAACCTCATCACCCGTAAAGGTTGGAGTTATAGGTATAGGGAATATGGGTTGGCATCATGCCCGAGTGCTAAGTTTACTCAAAGATGCAAATCTCATAGGAGTCGCAGATCCAAATGAAGAGAGAGGCAAATTGGCTATTGACCAATTTCAATGTGAGTGGTTCAGAGACTATAAAGACTTAATTCCGAAAGTTGATGCTATCTGTATTGCTGTCCCAACACTTCTTCATCACAAAGTAGGACTAGATTGCCTTAAGGGAGGTGCTAACGTTCTCATTGAAAAACCAATTGCAGCTAACGAGTTGGAAGCAAAATCATTAATAGAGGCCGCTAATACAAGTAACTGCCTATTACAAGTTGGGCATATTGAAAGATTTAATCCTGCCTTTAGAGAATTAAATAAAATAGTACATAATGAAGAAATTGTTGTTTTAGAAGCAAGGAGGCACAGTCCTCATGCAGATAGAGCAAATGATGTATCTGTAGTTATGGATTTAATGATTCATGACATTGATCTTATTTTGGAGCTTGTAGACTCAAAAATACAAAAATTAGCAGCAGTTGGAGGAAGAAATAGCGAAGGATTAATAGATTATGTCAATGCTACTTTAGTTTTTAAAAATAATGTTATTGCAAGCCTAACTGCAAGCAAAATGAGTCACAAAAAAATTAGAAATTTAAGTGCTCACTGCCAAAACGGCCTAGTAGAAACTGATTTCTTAAATCATTCTTTACAAATCCATCGAAAGTCTCATGAATCATACACAGCAGAGCATGGAGAATTAGTTTATAGAAATGATGGATATGTCGAAGAAGTTAGCACAACCTCCATTGAACCTCTTTATGCAGAACTGGAGCATTTTCTTAAATGCGTTCAGGGCAAAGAAATACCAGAGGTAGATGGTGAGCAAGCCTCGAGAGCATTAAAAATTGCTGATTTTATAGAGAGTGCTGTAGATAATTCTGGAGATGCAATTTTACTTGAAAATCCCTTCTAATACAAAAAATCTAAACTAAAAAAATTTTATTTAAATCCAACTGCAGCTTGCCAAACAAATACCAATAAAAAGAAAAATAAAGGAATAAGTGGAAGAACATCAACAGTTGGAGCAAAGGCTTTGTAAGCCTCGGGCAATTCAGCGAATGTATTAAATAGAATGAGCACCTTTTTTGATAATTTAATTATGATAAGACGTTACCACGTGTAGTGAGCAATAGAGGATTTTTTCCAAGGAGCGAAATCATTTGTAAAACAATTATCTCTAATTGCAGTAGCAATTGCATTGGTAAATCTTATTAAGTGAGCAATATTATGCAAACTTATGAGTGTTAGGCCTAAAATTTCGTCATTTCTAATTAGATGATGCAAATATGCTCGAGAATAAGATTTACATGTCTCGCATTTACAAGTTTTGTCAATTGGAGAAAAGTCATTTTTAAATCGAGCATTTCGCAAATTCAATCTTTCATTATTAAAAAAAGCAGTCCCGTGTCTTCCTAGTCTTGTAGGCAAAACACAGTCAAATATATCGAATCCATTTGCAACAGCTAAAGAAATTTCTCTTAAAGAGCCAATTCCCATTAAATATCTTGGTTTATTTATTGGTAAGAATTTCGGGACATAATTAATTACACTATGTATTTCTTCTAGTGCCTCGCCAACACTTACACCTCCCACTGCTATTCCAGGCAGATCAAAAGAACTTGTATATTTTGCGCTATATTCTCTCAATTTCGGATACTTACCGCCTTGAACTATACCGAATAATGCTTGATTAGATTTCTGATGAGTCTCGACACATTTTTGCAACCATGAATGAGTTCTTTGCAAAGAGTCCTCAATATCATTTTCATTAGCTGTATGAGGAGGACAATGATCAAAAGCCATCGCAACATCCGATCCAAGATCCATTTGAATCTGTATTACTTTTTCAGGTGATAAAAATACATGACTACCATCTCTTGGATTTTTAAATTCCACTCCTTTTTCAGAAATATTGTTTAATTTAGCCAAACTAAAAACTTGATATCCTCCTGAATCAGTAAGGATGGGATTAGGCCAATTCATGAACTTATGTATTCCTCCAGATTCTTTAACTAATTTTTCTCCAGGTTGTAAATGAAGATGAAAGGTATTTGAGAGAATCATTTCGGATCCTGTAGAGGTTAACTGCTTAGATGAAATTCCCTTAACCGTTGCTAGAGTCCCCACAGGCATAAATTTTGGTGTATTTACCTCACCATTAGGTGTATGAAATATACCAGTTCTTGCTGCTGTATTACTACAATTCGATGTAATTTCAAATTCAAACACGATAATTTATAAAATTTTTTGATCCTTTTTAATTAATCTAACCTATTATTTAATATTGAATCTATTTTTTTCTCATCAAAAAATATTTAATAAAAAATTTGGCAGGCTCTTGGATTTTCTATACGACATTTCCCAAGATACCTTTAATTAATCCCGAATTTAAAAACATTGCACAATTTGCTCCGCCTTTAGGATTTTTTATTGGAACAATACAAAGTTATGTTTTTCTTTTTTTAAGAACAAACTCTTGGTCAATTTATTCATCTGCATTAATTTGTTTGGCTTCGGGATATTTAATTACTGGTGGCCTACACCTAGATGGTTTAATGGATACTTTCGATGGTATTTTTGCAGGTAAAAAAAGACGTTTGAAAGCTATGAAAGATAGTAAAGTTGGTTCCTTTGGCGTTCAAGCTTTAGTTTTTATAACTTTAATTCAAATTGCTTGCATAATGAAAATTCAAAACCTAGTAATTTTTGTTTTACCTATATGCTTATTTTGGGGAAGATTTTCAAATTTATTTTTTATAGAAAAGTTTAAATATATGAGTTATAAGAAAAAATCTATTAGTCACAAAAAGTTTTGGAATGGAATTAAAAAAGAATCTTTGATCTCCATTATTTTTCTTTTAATTTTCATTACTTACCAATTTGTTTCAATTACATCCCAAGCAATATTAATTAAATTTTTAATTCTTATTTTGATTGGTATTTTTCTAAGCTATTCTATCCCAAACATACTGGGTAATAAAATTGGAGGCTTCAATGGAGATGCCTGCGGTGCAAGTATTGTTTTAGTTGAAACTGCAATGTTGTTTATGCATGCAATTCTTTTATAGGTAGTTCTAAATAAAAAATATTTTTCTTCTTAAAATTTTTTGA
>CACGBL010000004.1:0-53303 GCA_902571355.1 uncultured Synechococcaceae cyanobacterium
ATAACAAATTTAGAGTGGATTCAAAAAATCCATAGAGATAACGCAGAAAGAGGTTACTCAGCGGAAACCATTGTGGATACGATATTGAGAAGAATGCCTGATTATATAAATCACATCTGCCCACAATTCAGCAAAACTGATATTAATTTCCAAAGAATTCCTACAATTGACACTTCAAATCCTTTCATATGCAGAAATATCCCAACTCCTGATGAGAGCTTTGTGATCATACATTTCAGAAAAGGGGCAAGAGAGAAATGGGGTATTGATTTTCAATACTTACTTGGAATGATTAACGATTCATTCATGTCAAGTCCAACAAGTATCGTTGTAAATGGTGGGAAAATGGGATTCGCAATGGAACTAATTCTCACTCCAATAATTCATAAAATGATTGAGGAGAAAAATAAATAATAATTAATTTTCGATTATCAACTCAGATCATTATTTTTTAACTTTGAGAAGTTTTTAATCTAGAGGATCTCAAATTTTTATATATCTTTCTTGATAAAAGTACCTTACTTAGATTTAAATAGAAAAAACAGGAAAAGTTGTGTCATTAATCGACTGGTTTGCCGCAAGGCGTAAAGATCAATTTGTTGGGAAAGTTTCCCAAGATACTGACGAAGGAGATGGTTTGTGGGTTAAATGTTCAGAGTGTTCGCAAGTAGCCTATAGAAAAGACCTAATTTCAAATTTCAATGTTTGTAGTAATTGTGGACACCACAATAGGATTAATAGCGATGAAAGGATAAATATAATTGCTGATAAAAATTCATTCAAAGAATTTGATAGTTCACTAAGTCCTACAGATCCTTTGGGTTTTAAAGATAGAAGAGCGTATGCTGATCGAATTAAAGAAAGTCAAGCAGGTACAGGTTTAAGAGATGGAGTCGTAACAGGTATCTGTTCTGTGAATTCAATGCCTTTAGCATTAGCTGTTATGGATTTTAGATTTATGGGAGGATCCATGGGTTCAGTAGTTGGTGAAAAAATTACAAGGATAATTGAAAGAGCAACTTTGGAAAATTTTCCAATTCTTATTGTTTGCGCATCAGGAGGAGCAAGGATGCAAGAAGGTATGTTAAGTCTCATGCAAATGGCAAAAATATCTGGAGCACTAAAAAAACATAAAGAGAAAAATCTCCTATATATGCCCTTGTTAACTCATCCAACTACTGGAGGGGTAACAGCCAGCTTTGCGATGTTAGGTGATTTAATTTTGGCGGAACCTAAAGCACTTATTGGATTTGCTGGAAGAAGGGTTATAGAACAAACATTAAGAGAAAAATTACCCGATAATTTTCAAACAGCTGAATATCTGCTTGAGCATGGTTTTGTTGATGTAATAGTAAAAAGGAAAGATCTCAAGGATACTCTGACTAAAATTTTAAAAATTCATGGTGTAAAAGAACTTGCAAAAGCAAATATATAAAATGAAAATAATTTCTAATTTATTTTATTTTTCTTTAAGCCTTCTACTCTTTATTTTTAACTTTGCCTCCTATTCATATGCGATAGGAAATGTTGACTGGGTCCTACTAAAAGAGAATGATGATGGGAAAGAATGGCTTGATAAAGGGAGTATTAAGTCGCTCCCAAATGGTGAAATAAGTGTATTAACAAAGTTCTTTAAGAATCCAACTAATTCTGATGATGATGGAGAGTTATCACTTTATGTAATGAGAATTAATTGCAATAAAAAAAAGTTCAAAGATACATCAATAAATGGAATTCCACAATTCAATTCAAAATGGCAAACTTCTAATAATGATGAGCTTATAGATGTTGTTATTGAAAAAAGCTGTTCAGAGTTTATTAATGAATAAGAATGAATACTAAAAATAAAAAATTAAAAATAGCAATCGCTGGACTAGGATTTGGGAAAAAAGTTCATTTAGAGGCATTAAAAGAGTCTGATCACTTAACTCCTGTAGCAATTTATCATTACGAGAAAAAGCAAAAATCGATAATAGAAAAAGAAACGGGCTTAGATTTTTTTCATAATTGGGAAGACTTAGTTAAATCTCCAAAAATTGATGGAATTATTATTGCCACTCCTCCTGAATCAAGATTTAAGTTAGCAAAACAAGCTCTAGAGAATAATAAAAATTTGCTCCTAGAAAAACCCGTTTCAATATCCTCCTCAGAAATTGAAGAGCTTCAGAGAATATCTTTAATTAATAATTTAAGCGTATGTGTTGATTTTGAATATAGAGCAGTACCTCTTTTCCTTCAGACAAAAAAACTTATTGATGAAAATATCTTAGGAGATATATATTTAGTCAAATTAGATTGGTTAATGGGCAGTAGATCCGACCCCAAAAGATCCTGGAATTGGTATTCATTGGAAGAAAAAGGTGGAGGAGTTATTGGCGCTTTAGGTACTCATGCATTCGATATGTTGAATTGGTTTTTTGGAGAAGCAATAAACGCGTCTGGCAAGTTAGCAACATCAATAAAAAAAAGACCTTCACCTAATTCATCTGATTTAAATGATGTTACGAGTGAAGATGTATGTTTAGCCAATATAGAAATATCAAACTACAGCTCGAATCTTATTCCATGTCAGGTATCTTTATCATCAATTTCTAAAAATGGTAGAGGATTTAGTTTAGAAATATATGGAAGCGAAGGTTCACTAATTCTTAAAAGCGAAAACCAAAAAGATTATGTACATGGTTTTAATTTAAAATATTCAAACAACGAAAATAAAATACAAAATCTAACTGCAGATTCAAGTTTTAATTTTGAAAAAACATGGACTGATGGGAGAATAGCTCCAGTTTTGAGAATTCAAAATTTATGGGCCCAGAGTATAATGAATGGAACACCTGTAATCCCAGGCTTATGTGAGGGACTTGCTAGTCATAAAGTTTGCGAAGCCATAAGAGAATCTTCCAAAAGTGGATTAAGTATCAAAATTTAAGGCTATACATTTATAAGTAGCAATTATCACCCGATAAAGTATTGGATTGATTTTATTTTTTTTTCATATTCTGGAAAAATCAATTGAACTGAATTATTAAAGAATGGCTTTAAATTATTACAAAAATGAGCTTAAAGAAAATGCTCAATTACTAGCTTCTAAAGGAAAAGGAATATTAGCGGTAGATGAATCCACTAAAACAGTAGGCAAAAGACTCGCTGGAATTGGCGTTGAGAATACTGAAGACAATAGGAAGGCATATAGAGGGATGCTTTTTACTACAGAAGGTCTTGGCAAATATATAAGTGGAGCAATCCTCTTCGAAGAAACTCTTTATCAGAATCACCAAGATGGCGAGTCAATGGTTAAGAAACTAAATGATTTAGGTATTATTCCTGGTATAAAGGTCGATAAGGGCCTAAATCCACTTCCAGGAGGAGGAGATGTAGAAACTTTTTGCTCTGGCCTAGATGGGTTAGTTGAAAGAGCTGCAAAATATTATGAACAAGGTGCCAGATTTGCAAAGTGGAGAGCAGTTCTGCAAATTACAAATGATGGTTGTCCTTCAAAACTATCAATTCAAGAGAATGCTTGGGGATTAGCAAGGTATGCAAGATCAGTTCAAGAATCTGGGTTAGTACCAATTATTGAACCTGAAATCTTAATGGACGGCGACCATACTATTGAAAAAACTGCTGAAGTTCAAGAAGAGGTAATAAAGCAGGTTTATAGTGCCTGCCAAGCAAATGGAGTTTTTCTAGAAGGCACTCTATTAAAACCTTCTATGACTGTTAATGGAGCAGATTGTCCAACAAAGGCTGATCCTATGAAGGTTGCTGAAATGACAATTAGAACTATGGAAAGATGCGTTCCTGCATCTGTTCCTGGAATAGTTTTCTTATCAGGAGGGTTAAGCGAAGAAGCTGCTTCTGTTTATCTAAATAATATGAATACTCTTTACAGGAAAGCTTTATGGAATGTTTCATTCTCCTATGGAAGAGCATTACAGCACTCATGCTTAAAGGCCTGGAAAGGAAGTGACGTTGAAGGAGGTCAAAAAGCATTAATAGCAAGAGCTCAAGCAAACTCTGAAGCTTCAAAAGGTGCCTATGTAGCAGGATCTCAACCTTCATCTGATGAACAATTGTTTGTGGCAGGCTACACTTATTAACTAAAAAAATCCTAAAAATGTACTCTGGGTCATAAAATAAGTTTCTTTAATTTAGTATTTTGTATATCTAATGACGTGACATTTGATACCTCTTTATACTAAACTCTCGGAAACATATGCTTTATATAGCATTTAACTTATTTTAATTATGGCCCTCGTTCCACTAAGACTACTTTTAGATCACGCTGCTGAGAATGGTTACGGTATTCCAGCTTTCAATGTTAATAACCTTGAACAAGTTCAAGCAATCATGGAAGCAGCATATGAAACTGATAGTCCTGTAATCCTCCAAGCTTCAAGAGGGGCAAGAAATTATGCAGGAGAAATTTTCCTACGTCATCTAATCCTTGCTGCTACAGAAACATATCCTAATATTCCAGTGGTAATGCACCAAGACCACGGTAATGAGCCATCAACATGTTACTCAGCAGCAATAAATGGTTTCACATCAGTAATGATGGACGGTTCTCTAGAGGCAGATGCAAAAACACCCGCTAGTTACGAATATAATGTTGCAGTTACTAAAAAAGTAGTAGATTTTGCTCATTCAGTTGGAGTTAGTGTTGAAGGAGAGTTGGGTTGCTTAGGTTCATTAGAAACAGGAAAAGGTGAAGCGGAAGATGGTCATGGATTTGAAGGTGAACTTTCTACAGATATGCTTCTGACTGATCCTGAAGAAGCTGCAGATTTTGTAGCTAAAACAAAAGTCGATGCTTTAGCTATTGCTATAGGAACAAGTCATGGTGCTTATAAATTTACAAGAAAACCTACAGGAGAAGTTCTTGCAATAAGCAGAATTGCTGAAATTCATAAAGCACTTCCAAATACCCATCTTGTAATGCATGGATCTAGTTCGGTTCCACAAGAATGGTTGGATATCATTAACAAATATGGCGGTGAAATTCCTCAAACTTATGGTGTTCCTGTTGAAGAAATTCAAGAGGGAATAAGAAATGGAGTTAGGAAAGTCAACATTGATACTGATAACAGACTTGCTTTCACTGCCGCGGTTAGAGAGGCAGCATTTGCTGATAAGGCAAACTTCGACCCAAGACATTTCAACAAGCCTGCTAGAAAATACATGAAGCAAGTTTGTCTTGATAGATACAAGCAGTTCTGGTGCGAAGGTCAAGCAAGTAAGATCAAACAAAACAGCACTAATTATTTTGCTGATCTTTACGCAAAAGGTGATTTGGATCCAAAAGTAAAAGCTACTGTTTAATTTCTTCCCAAATTAAATAAAAAAAGGCCTCCAAAATTGGGGGTCTTTTTTTATTTCAATATTAATGATTTTAATGTAAAGAGACCATCAGTCCCACCAATTGTCTCGTCGCATGCTCGCTCTGGATGAGGCATTAAACCTAGAACATTTCCCTTCTCATTAGTTATGCCTGCGATATCGAATGAAGATCCATTGGGATTATTTTTATATCTCAAAGCGATCAATTCATTATCTACAAGTTTCTTTAAAGTATCAGAATCACAATGATATCTTCCTTCCCCATGCGCTATTGGCAATTTAATTGTTTGTTTTTCATCTACATTATTAAACCAACCTCCTTTTGAAGAAACGATGTCCAGTTCAACGTCATCACAGATAAAATTAAGATTTCTATTTGCAACAAGAGCACCAGGCAAAAATCCTGATTCTGTCAAAATTTGAAACCCATTACAAATTCCTAAAACTCTTTTCCCGCTTTTAACAAACTCATCCAAGGCATTTATTAATGGAGAGAATCTCGCAATTGCTCCGCATCTTAAATAATCACCATAGCTAAATCCTCCGGGTAAAACTATTGCATCTAAATCACTTAAATCTGAAGACTCATGCCACAAATATTTTGTTCTTATGTCTAAACAACCTTCCAATGCCCATGACACATCACGATCACAATTAGAACCAGGGAAGACAACAACTCCTACAGTAAAATTATCCATCTTATAATTTTTCTAGTGAATACTCATAATCTTCAATAACAGTATTTGCAAATAACCTATCACACAATAAATCAATTTTTCCTCTTACTTCGTTTTCACCATTACCTTCTATTTTTACTTCAATCATTTTTCCTATACGTAAAGATTTTATTCCCTCGGCTCCAAGTTTTATAGAGGCAGATTTGGTAGCTTCCCCTGCTGGATCTAAAACTGAAGGTCTCAGTCTTACAAAAACTTTTACAGCAAATTGGTCCAATTAAAAATTAATTTCTACTAGAAGATTAGTTTAAATTTTAATAAAAAGTACTATTGATTAATAAACAAATATTTTTACCTTAAGGTTTTCTGAGTTATTAGATGTTTATATAGCCTCTACCAAAACATACTAAGCAAGTTCTTCTTGAATTTTCATGTGTTTTAAAATTTCCTGCCCCTCCACATTTTGAACATTTTATTTTATCAATTGATGTAACTTCGTCAGAGATTATTTGTTTTAAAGCAATTTTTGGATTTTCCATCTTGGGCTTTCTACTGTTTAAGTATCCCGGCAGATAATTATAATGTCAAATTGCTATTTTTGGTTCACTTAAAATCTTAAATTTCTCTTTAATTTTTTTATTGAAAGTTTTTATAGATTTTTCATCAAAGGAAATTATTACTAATTCAAGCCCAGCATTATCATTTGGTCTCCAACAATTGTCTGGAGCTTCTTCAAACCAAGTATTAATTTTCTTTCCAACAATTTGTATTTGTAAAGGTAATGATTTGTTTGGTATCCAAATACGTCCTTTTATTCGAAGAATGTTTAATTCATCCAAGATTTTTGACATCTCCTTTTCAAAATCATTTTTTTCAAGGAAATAATTTAATTTAATTGAATCTGATACAAGTTCAACATGATTATGGTCATGTTCTTCAGTTAAAAACTCTTTATAAGTCTCTTTTTTAAAATTAAAATCAAAAAGATAGTTCAAATCAATTTTGCCATTATTGGATTTAAGGACTGGAGTAGATGAGTTTAGACTTCCTTGGATTTTATGTTTTACAACGTCAAACTGATCATCACTTAAGATATCTGATCTAGAGACTAAAACGATATCAGAAACTTCTAGTTGCTCCTCAAAAAGTTCATCTATAGTGGCGTTGTGATCAATTTTATCTGTTTCATTATATTGTTTTGTTATTTTATTTAAATCATTAATTGGTGAACCATTAAGCATTGATTCTCCATTAACGATACCAACAACAACATCAAGGTAAATGGAAGACCTAATTTCAGGCCAGTTAAGTGCTTGAATTAAGGGAATTGGCAGTGCCAAGCCACTTGTTTCGATAATTATTGATTCGATAGGAGGATTAAATTCCAGGAGAGCTTTTATTGATGGAACAAAATCATCTTGAACAGTACAACATAAACATCCATTGTTTAATTCGATTACGCAGTCGTCTTCAGATTCATCACATTTATCACAACTTTTAATCAAATCACCGTCAATTCCAACATCACCAAATTCATTAATTATTAAACCAAATTTTTTATTACTCTCTTTTAATAAATATCTTAGAAAAGTTGTTTTACCTGAACCAAGAAATCCAGAAACAACGATAACTGGTATTTTTTTTTTCATTTATTATGATTAACAACCTAAGCTATATTCTGTACTCTCTCCTGTAGAACTATTTGTGCCATTAGCAATCGCACATAATTGTTTTTGTTGTGTACGACTAAGAACTGCATCAGTAAAATCTGCACCATCTATTTTTGCTCCTTCAAAATTACTCTCCATTAATAAAGCATTTGTAAAATTTACATCCGAAAGATCTGCATCTGTAAAATCTGTTGCATAAGCTAGTGCATCTCTTAAATTGGCTCCATTAAACTTTGAATTTTGCAATTTACTATTATTGAACACCGCGCCTTCTAAATTGCTTTCACTAAAATTAAACCCATTCAAATCAAACTTAACGTATTCGTTACCGCTTAAATCTTGACCATGCATATCTGGCTCTAAATTAAGGTCTTGCTGGTTTCTAATCTCAGGAGGTCGTTTAGCCCATGCAGAATTTACAGAATTAAAAAATAAAATCCCAACGAACAAAAAAGTAATTAATGCATTCTTTAGTGAGGGGAAAACAATTGATTTAATCATAATAAGACTGTATTTTAGAACTTAAGTATTTAAAGTTTGTAAGAGTATCTTAAAGGAAAATATATGGCAATGTCACTAAAGGTTATTGTTCCTCCTCATCCATTAATAAAACATTGGCTTTCAATATTGCGAGAAAAAAATACTCCAGATATTTTGTACTCAACAGGATATGAGCAATTAGGGAAATGGCTTACATATGAAGCATTACGTAATTGGCTGCCATATAAAAAAGAAATAGTAAATACTGATAATGGGGACACAGATGGATTCTTTATTAATACTGATTATCCAATAAAAGTGCTCGCAATGTTGCCCGAAGGGTTATCTCTTTGGTTTGGATCTAAAGAAGTAATTCCTAATTCAACCCTCTCATTAGGAGAACTTCCTAAAATTATTGAATCAAATGAAGGAGTTATATTTTATTCAGAACAAATAACGACAAAATCAACCACATTAGAAACCTTAATTAAATTAAAGGAATTAGGTGTTGATTCAAATAGGATTCTTTTAATAACTGCTATTTGCTCAAATAAAGGGTTAAATGAAATTGCGAAATTATTCCCGAATCAGATAATTTACACTTCTTGCATAGATGAGGAAGACGAAAAAACTCAATTATTGGTACCCGGTATTGGAAATCCTTTATCGCGTTTAAGTACTATATTTCAAGATAAGAACTAATATAGAATATAGGAGTAAATATTTTACCAATGTCTGAATACAGAGATTCGTCTTCTAATAATCTTTTATCATTAATAAGTGGTGCTTTTATTGGAGCAGCAGGTCTTGCATGGTGGTTAATATCCGAAGCAGACAAAAGAAAAGAGGAAAAAAAACAAAAAGCAATGATGTATTCCTCTAGAATTCAAGACGGTTCTGAAGCGATTGATTCAAATAAAAATATAAATGAAGTTGAAGGAGAGAATCTGGAGAAGAAAGTTGAGCAACTTAATTCTGCAATTGCTGATGTGAGGAAGCAACTTGAAGAGTTGGGGCAATAGAATAAAAAGGGTTCTCAATTAATATGAATAAACTCAGATCATCTGCAATAACTCAAGGTGTGCAAAGATCACCAAACAGATCGATGTTAAGAGCTGTTGGATTTAATGATGAAGATTTTAATAAACCTATTATTGGAGTTGCAAATGGATACAGCACGATAACACCATGCAATATGGGTTTAAATAAGTTAGCTCTAAAAGCTGAAGAGTCTATAAAAAGATCAGGTGGGATGCCTCAGATGTTTGGGACTATAACAGTAAGTGATGGGATTTCTATGGGAACAGAGGGCATGAAATATTCCCTAGTTTCAAGAGAAGTTATTGCTGATTCAATTGAAACAGCATGCAATGCTCAGAGTATGGATGGAGTACTTGCTATAGGTGGATGTGATAAAAATATGCCGGGCGCCATGATTGCGATTGCAAGAATGAATATTCCCTCAATTTTCATTTATGGAGGGACAATAAAGCCTGGGAAATTGCATGGAGAAGATCTTACTGTTGTTAGTGCATTTGAAGCTGTTGGACAATTAACATCAGGCAAAATTAATGAAGAAAGGCTAATCCAAGTTGAGAAAAATTGTATTCCTGGTGCTGGCAGCTGTGGAGGAATGTTTACAGCTAATACAATGTCTGCGGTTATTGAAGTATTAGGGTTAAGTCTTCCTCACAGTTCCACTATGGCTGCTGAAGATCTTGAAAAAGAACTAAGTGCAGATAAAAGTGCTGAGATATTAGTCTCTGCAATAGAAAAAGATATAAGACCTCTAGACCTAATGACTAAGAAAGCATTTGAAAATGCAATATCAGTAATTATGGCAATTGGCGGATCAACAAATGCGGTATTGCACATCTTAGCTATCGCGAATACTGCAGGAATAGATATCAACATTAATGATTTTGAGAGAATCAGACAAAAAGTACCCGTTATTTGTGACCTTAAACCGAGTGGTAAATATGTGACGGTGGATCTTCATAAGGCAGGTGGGATACCACAAGTAATGAAAATACTTTTGAATGCAGGATTAATTCATGGCGATTGCAAAAACATTGAAGGAAAAACCATCTCAGAATACTTACAGAATATTCCAGATAAGCCTCCAACAAATCAAAATGTCATAAGAGACATAGATGACCCTCTTTATAAAAAAGGACATCTAGCGATATTAAAAGGTAACTTAGCGAGCGAAGGTTCTGTAGCCAAAATTAGCGGAGTAAAAAACCCTGTATTAACAGGTCCCGCAAAGATTTTTGAAAGTGAAGAGGATTGTTTAAAATCGATATTAAATAACGATATCAAAGCTGGTGATGTTGTTGTTATTAGAAACGAAGGTCCTGTAGGAGGACCAGGTATGAGAGAGATGTTAGCTCCAACATCTGCAATTGTTGGTCAAGGGCTAGGAGAGAAGGTGGCTTTAATTACCGATGGCAGATTTAGCGGCGGTACCTATGGTCTTGTTGTGGGTCACATAGCTCCAGAGGCTGCTGTAGGAGGAAATATTGCTCTAATAAAACAAGGTGACTTAATTACTGTAGATGCTGTAAAACAACTAATTGAAGTTGATTTATCTGATGAAGAATTAGAAAAAAGAAAAAAAGATTGGGTAAAACCTATTCAAAAATACAAAAGAGGAATTCTTTCAAAATATTCGAGAATCGTAAGCACATCAAGTTTAGGAGCTGTTACTGATTTATAAATCAGCTCAAATTTTTTTTTCTTAATCAATAAAACTTTTTATCCTATTTGCTAAATTTTGTAATCTAGCGCTGTATTTTGGTGAATTACATTTTTTCCCATTATTGCTGTCCATCCATAATGTTTTAACTCCACACCATAATATTGGTTCATCAGGGAAGTTAAGCTTAGAGATTACTAAAACCAACTCTTTATTTGATTTAAAAAGTTCTAATTCAAGATCATAAATTTCTAATCTTTTACCTTCTTTATCTCTACATAAGATATTAACTGTTAAATCAATATCTTCATCTTCGAATTCGTATTCACCATTTATTTTTACGACAGAATGCACAAAAGGTTTATTTGTTAAATCTGCTGACTTAGCGATTAAGCTCTCTATATTTTTAGGTGGATTTTCAAATAACACTTATTGATTTAATTAAAACTTTTATTGAACCCTGTTTAAACTCATTATTAAGTAATCCATCATCACCGAACTTAGAGTGTAGTAGTTGCAATCTTTTAATTTTAGATGGCTTGAATTTAAATGGAAAACGTACTTTATTAGCTCTTACTGAAGGTTTTAACTCACTAAAAGGAATTTGAACATTTGTTGTCCCGAATTTTTTTGTTGGAAATGATTTAATCCATCTAAGTCCACCAGGAATAAATTCGGTTAGTCCTAGTAGATCATCTTCACAAGCGACAGCAAATTTAAAAGTTCTTCCTTGTCCATCAATATTTAATTCAAAGGATGAATACTCAGATACATTTAAAGAAGGTTTATATATAGAAGATCTACAACTAACAAATCCTCCTGCTTTCTCGACAATATTACCCTTTAATATCAAACCCGAGTTTGAGGTTTCACAAAAAGCTGAACTAGATCCGCCCATAACAGTATCATTTAATGTTTTCCAACCATCGAACTCCTTTTTCTGGAATAAAAATTTTTTCTTACTCATTAAATAATTTAAATTATTAATAGACTTTAACTAAATTTCTAATTCTTTTGCTGATTCCTGATCACAAAATATTGAAATTTGATTAATAGATTTTATTAATTTTGATGGTGTTCTATCTGGTGGCTCTTTTTCATCTAATAACCTCTCAAGAGCAATTCTTTTAGAAGCTCCACTAACTAAAAATACTATCTTTGAAGAAGCTGAAAGAACCTTTGGAGTTAATGAAATTCTTTTTAAACCTTTACCTTCATTAAAAATAACAAAATCATCTACATTATTATTTTTTTGATAAGGGAATAGTGAGGCTGTATGACCATCATCTCCAAGACCTAATAATGTTAAATCAAAAGTTGGAGGGTTTGATCCGCATTTTTCAAATAATTTAGAAATAAATTGATTTTTAGTAGTTTCATCATCAGCGTTTAAATCATTGAAAATTTCATAAAAATAAGCTTTAGATCCAAAATTAGTTAGCAAAGAATTTCTCAACATTAACGAGTTACTTAATTCTGAATTTGGATCAACACATCTTTCATCTCCTAAAAAGACATCAACCATATCCCATTGAAGATCATTATTAGATAAGAGATGATACACAGATTTAGGAGTTGAACCCCCACTTACACAAAATTTGAATCTATCTTTCTTTTTTAAAGTATGAATAATATGGCTTTGAATAAACTTAAAAACCGCTGTTGATAGTTCTAACTTGTCTTTGTATATATTTAAGGTGTATCCATTTTTAACCTTTTCAATCATTTCATCCATTCAGTATGAAAACTACCTTCCCTATCAATTCTTTCATATGTATGAGAACCAAAACAGTCTCTCATTGCCTGCACAAGATTCTGAGGAAGTCTATTGGTTCTATAACTATTCAAATAATCTAAAGTACTGGATAAACATGGGACTGGTATACCTGCCTTTGTGGATAGAGAAACTACCTTAGCTAAGTTATCTAATCTTGTCGCAATTTCATTATTAAACCAATCATCAAAAATTAAATTTTTTAGATCAGGATCTTTGTTATAAGCATCTTGAATTTTACTTAATAATTTTGATCTAATTATGCAACCACCTTTCCATATCTGTGCAATTGACGGCATATTCAAACCATAGTTATATACTGCAGATGCTTCTCTTAAAATATCCATACCTTGGGCATAGCTAGCAATTGTGGCAAGGACTACAGCATCAAATAAAGGTTTCATTCCATCTGATACATTTCCTAAATCAAAATCCTCTATCTCTTTAGATGGAATAGTTTTTTCAATCTCACTACGTTGCTCTTTTAAAGAACTCATTACTCTTGCATTTAAAGATGCATAAATAGTTGGGACTGATACCCCCAGTTCTAGAGCACTCACAACAGTCCATAAACCTGTACCTTTCTGGCCAGCTTTATCTAATATTTTTTCCACGACATCATCTCCAGTTATATCATCTTTTGTATTTAGACAAATCTCTGTTATCTCAACAAGATAAGAAGCTAATTCATCAGTATTATTCCAAATACCAAATACCTCTGACATCTGCTCTCCATTCATACCTTTGACTCTCTTCATAAGGTCATAAGCTTCTGCAAGTATTTGTTCAATTCCATATTCAATTCCGTTATGAACAGTTTTCACAAAATGACCTGAGCCGCCTGGGCCAACATATGCAACACATGGTCCGTCTTCAACTTTGGCAGCCATTTTTGTTAGTAAGCTCTCTATTGCATCATATGAAGCCTTAGTACCACCGGGCATCATGCTTGGACCCTCTAGAGCTCCTTTGGCACCTCCAGAGACTCCCATTCCGATGTATCCAAAACTTTTACTTTCAAGAGTATTCACCCTTCTTTCTGTATCTTTAAATTGAGAGTTACCGCCATCTATTAATAAATCTCCTTCCTCGAGATATCCAGAAATATTATCAATGACAGCATCTGTTGCTGGCCCAGCTTTAACCATCATAAGAATTCTTCTAGGTCTATCTAACTTATTAACAAATTCCTGAAGAGTTTCAGCTCCTTCTATATTCTTCCCAAGGCCTCGACCCTGTAAGAATTCTTCAGTTTTTGAGTAAGTTCTATTAAAAACTACACTAGAAAATCCATTTCTCTCTGCGTTAAGAACTAAATTTTCGCCCATAACACCAAGACCTACTAAACCAAAATGTGCCTTGGACATAAAAAATTAAAAAACTCAATAAATATAGTGTGCATGCAACTAAACAAAATTGCTCAAAAAAAATACTTATGTCAGCGAAAATTGATCGAAAAAATTTAAATAACAGTTCCGTTTGCAATAGTTGCATTTTTAACAACTACAACAATTCCATTTCTTATGTAGAAGCCTAATTCTGGCTTATCTGCTTCTTCTACTCGATCTTTATTAATTATCACAACATTATCCCCAATCCTTGTATTCTTATCGAGAATTGCTCTTTTTACAGTAGTTCCTTCACCTACTCCAAGAGGTGTTCCGCCTCCTTTTCTTAATTCAATCCTCTCTTCAGGCGATTCAAAGAAATCTGCCCCCATAACAAGAGTATCCTCAAGAACCGAATCACTTTCAATCCTGCTTCTTACCCCTAAAACACAATGTAAAATACTGCATGACTTCAAGATTGTACCTTCACAGACTATTGAATCAGTAATTTGAGCATCTACAAGTTTAGAAGGGGGGAGAAATCTTGGTCTTGTATAAATTGGAAATTTTTCATCATAAAAACTAAATGGAGGTTTTGGTTGCTCAGTCAAGGCAAGGTTGGACTCAAAGAATGCCCCAATGGTTCCGATATCTTCCCAATAATCATCAAATACATAACTTTTAAGAGTATCTCCCCTTTCAAGTGCTTCAGGAATTATGTCCTTACCAAAATCCGTATAATTAGGAAATTTATTTAAAAGATCGAAAAGGGTATTTCTACTAAAAACGTAAATACCCATAGAGGCTAGATAAGGTTTTTCGGCAGCTGACTCTTTACTTAATCCAAATTTTGAAGTATCTACTGCCATAGCCTTCAACTTCTCTCCAGTTGGCTTTTCACTAAATTCTTTTATATTCCCAAGATCGTCAGTTCTCATGAGGCCAAAACCCTCTGCTTGAGCCTCATCAACAGGTAAAGCTGCAACAGTTAAATCAGCACCATTATCTCTATGATGTTGAACAAATAAACTGTAATCCATTCTGTACAGTTGATCGCCTGACAATATTAAATATTCATCAACATCCCATTCTTGAAATAACCATTGGTATTTTCTTACAGCATCGGCAGTACCTTCAAACCAACTCGGACTATCAGGAGTTTGTTGTGCCGCTAAAACTTCCACAAATCCTTGGCCGAAAGGGCCATTTAAATTATAGGTTCTTCCTATATGTCTATTTAGAGATGCACTATTGAACTGGGTCAATACGTACATTTTTTCGATACCTGAATTTATACAATTACTAATTGGAATATCTATCAAACGATACTTACCTGCCAATGGCACAGCAGGTTTAGCCCTCATTTTAGTTAGAGGGTAAAGTCTAGAACCTTTTCCTCCTCCGAGGATTATGGCCAACACACGCTTCATTCAATCTAATGGAGGTAGATATACAACTATTTAAAGTAACTGATTATGGGCATATTTAGAAATACAAATGGTCAGTTTACAAAGGTATTTCGATAAATCACTGGAAAAACTTAATATAAATCGAAAAAAGTTAGTTATTTTGTTCCTCTTCTACCAAAGAAAACAATTTTTCAACGATTTTCAAAGAAACTTGTCTTTCTTCTCTTGATTGAGGACTTCTCAACTTGGTGACCGGCGTATGAAGTATTTTATTAATTATTCCTTTAGTCAGAGCTTCCACAACTTTTCTTTCTCTAGCCGAAAAATCTGGTCCCATCCTGCTAAGTGCTTTTTGCAATTCCTCTTTTCTAATTAACTCCAAATCTGATCTAAGTTTATTTATTACTGGAACGGCCTCTAAACTTGCCCACCATTCTAGAAAAATGATCCTTTCTTCTTCTACTAAAGATTCCGCTTCCTTTGCTATTTTCTGTCTAAATTCTTGATTTCTTGAAACGACCTCTTGTAAGTCATCAACATCAAATGATTTTACAAATGCATGTTGTTTGACATCATTAGATATGTTTCTCGGTACACCAATATCAATAAATTTAAGTCTATTACTTAAATTTAATTTTTCAATTTTTGAGAGATCAATAATTGGCTCTTCAGCAGCAGTACTGGTAAAAACAATGGAAGATTGTGATATATTTTCTTCTAATTCGTTTAACCCTCTACAAACAATCTCTAAATCAGGGAAGTCTTGAGCAAGATTTAATGCTCTATCAATATTTCTATTTAAAAGGATAAGTTTATGACATCCTTTTGATTTTAAATGAGTTATTAAAAGCCTACTCATTCGTCCTGCGCCAACAACAACAACGTTCTCTGATTCCAGACTTACAAGAGTATCAAAACCCTTTTCTTGTCCAATTTTTAATTGGGCAAGTTCTACCGCTGCTGAACTGATTGATACGGCTCCAGTTCCTAAATTTGTTTCAGATCTTACTTTTTTACCTGTACTAACTGATTGTGTTAATAATCTATTAAGAATTGGTCCAGTAGATTGATTCTCTTGACCTAACCTCATCATTTTTTTTACCTGCGAAAGGATTTGTCCTTCACCTAAAACGAGGCTATCGAGTCCTGCCGAGACTTTCATCAAATGCAAAACTGCTTCTTCCTGTCTAAAGCAAAAAAGATGTGGATTTAAATCTTCAAAAATAATTCCAGAATATTCTGATATAAATTCTTTTATTGATGAAATTCCAGTATTTTTATCCTTTACTAGTGCATATATTTCCAGCCTATTACAAGTACTTAAGATTGACACCTCTAATACATCAGAGAAAGCTTTTAATGCTTTCAATGATTCAGTTATGGATTGGTCAGGAATACTTAATTTCTCACGCACTTCAACAGGTGCCGTGCGATGACTTAGTCCGACGACAACAATATGCATAATATCAACAATGAATTTTTAAAGGCTGATACTCTTAGCACCATCTTTTATGTGAACAGTATTTGTGAACCTTGCAGTACTGTCTAATGTACTAATAACTAGACTGCTTGTCCTAACACAATCCCTTTCAAATTTAACTCCGTCAAATAGTAATCCATCAGTTATTCCACTTCCGGCGAAAACAACATTTTCTCCCGATGCCAATTCATTAGCTTCATAAATTTTATCTATATCGGTTATGCCCATTTCATTAAGACGTTTTATATTTCCTTCTTTTGTGTAATCAGCCCATTCAGAAGTTTGAGCGATTGCTGGATCATAAACTAGTTGTCCTTGAAAGTGTCCGCCAAGAGCTCTCATTGCAGCAGCTGAAATAACACCCTCTGGAGCTGCACCAATACCCATCAAGCAATGCGTTCCAGTTCCTGCAAAACCACATGCAATCGCAGCTTGAACATCACCATCAGAAATCGGTTGAACTTTAGCACCACATCCTCGAATCTCTTTAATTAAATCTTTATGTCTAGTTCTATCCATTACAACAACAGTAAGCTCATCAATAGAAAGACCCAAGCAATCGCTTAGTATCTTCAAGTTTTCAGTAGCTGAATTTCTAATATCCACTTTACCTTTGGCCGCAGGAGGCGCTGCTAATTTGTTCATATAAAAATCAGGAGCATTGAAAAGACCACCCGTATCAGAGGCAGCTAAAACAGCCATAGATCCTCTTTGATTATTCGCACAAAGATTCGTTCCTTCACAAGGATCTACTGCAAAGTCGACCCCTGGACCACTTCCACTCCCAACCTCTTCACCTATATAAAGCATAGGTGCTTCATCTCTTTCACCTTCTCCAATAACAATTTTCCCTTTCATTTCAATTTTGCCCATTCGCAATCTCATTGCTTCGACTGCTGCAGCATCAGCTTCATCTTTTTGACCAAGTCCTGTTAGTTTTGCTGAGGCAATAGCAGCTTGCTCGACAACTTCGAGAATTTCTTGAATTAAAGTTTGATTCACAATTAAATTTTGAGGATTTTCTAAAAGGTTTTGAGTATGATCTCATAAAAAATGGCATTTTTTATGAGAATTATTATGCTATTAAGCTTTTTTTAACTCTTTACAGCCGTTACTTTATCAGGCCGTGACCTGAAATTAGGAATAAACAACTAAATATAGTATCTTTATTAAATATTTTAAAAATTAAATGACTGAGTCAAATCAAGCAAATTTAACTGGTGCTAATAGACCAATTCAAATAATTCCTTCAGTTTTACCGGCGGATTGGGCAAATATGGGGGCATGTGTGAAAGAGCTCGAGGAGGCTGGAGTAGATAGAATTCAATTTGATGTAATGGATGGGAATTTCGTGCCAAATCTTACATTTGGTCCTGAAATGATTGCTGCATGCCGGAAATATTGCAATGTCCCTTTTGAAACTCAATTAATGGTGAGCCAATATAACTGTGAAACCATGCTTGAATCTTATGTAAAAGCTACAAAGGGAGCGAATGGTGAACCTGGAGTAGTAATAGCTCATGCCGAAGCAAATATTCATTTGCATAGAGTTCTCGGAAGAATAAAAGATTTAGGAGGATCTCCTTCTGTTGCATTAAACCCTCATACTCCTTTTGCAATGATCGAAAACATTATGGATATGGTTGATCATGTTTTAGTTATGACAGTTAATCCAGGCTTTGGTGGACAAGCTTACATACCAACAATGCTTAATAAAATCAGAGAAATAAGAAACTTTGTTATCGAAAAAAACTTAAATGTCGATATTGAAGTTGATGGGGGAATAAAAGCAAATTGGACTATTTCACAATGTGCCGATGCTGGAGCTAATTGTTTTATTGCAGGTAGTGGAATGTTTGCTTACCCAACATTAAAAGAGGGATGTGATGACTTGAGAAAAGTTGCGCAAGAAGCTCAAAAAGGGAATGTTCTTTCTGAACCTCAATAAATATTCTGGGAGATTAACAAATCACTCAAATATCCAGCCATAACTATGTAACCCTATTCCTAAGAAATTAACTCCTAAATAACATACTAAAACTACTAGAAAGCCTGTAGATGCTAATAAAGCTGGTCTGCGTCCTTGCCAACCCTTGCTTATTCTCATATGCAGATAAGCGGCATAAAATAACCATGAGATAAATGCCCATGTTTCTTTTGGATCCCAACTCCACCATGTGCCCCAAGCCTCATTAGCCCAGACCGCACCTGAAATTAAACCAAGAGTTAAAAGAACAAAGCCGATTAATATAGAACGATAACTTAATGTATCTAATTCTTCTGAATGAGAAAATTCAATAGGTTCAACTAAATCATTTACAGGATAGCTATTTGAAAGTTTAAATCCTCCTATACCTGTAGAACTACTTCTGATTTGAAGCGGCTTATTTTTATTAATAAACAAAACGGACATTGAAAGTAAAGAGCCTATTATTAATGCTGCATAACTAAGCATTACGACACTAACATGCATTACTAACCAACTAGACCTTAAAGCTGGAACTAAGTTGGACGATAATTTCAAATCCTCAGGTAAAACAAAACAAGCAAAAGCCACAGTCAGTAACTCTATAGGTATAGCAATTGAGGGAATTATTGGAGCTTGGTATTCTCTTTCAACCAATAGTTGACCTAATGTGATACCCCAAGTAAGGAAATAAAGAGATTCATACAAATTGCTGATAGGGAAGTGCCCAGAAATTGACCACCTAAAAAATAATTGTAATGTTATCAATAAGTTCACTAAAATCGTAATAAGTCTTACAGCAGAAGAAGACTTTTTTTTAAAAACTGCACCCAATGAAATTGGTAAGTTAATTAATAAAAAATAAAAAACTAAAAGACCTAAAACTGAAACCGGTTCATATATTAAATTTTTAAAAAAATTATCTAGTATCATTTCTAGAAATTTCCCAAGTTTTAATATTCAATGACAATCAAATAATAATTAAAATCATTCTTTTATGAGTAAATCTTTAATAATAAAGTTTTAATTTATTTTTAAAAAAGCATTTCAAAGTTTGAAATTATCTCCTAGATAATACTTCTTGACTATTGGATTATCAGCCAATTCATTTGATGAACCGTAAGCTAAAATTTTTCCTTCACTTAATACATATGATTTGTTAGTAATTAAAAGGGTTTCCCTCACATTATGGTCTGTAATGAGAATCCCGACCCCATAACTACTTAATTTAAGAATTAGTTTCTTTAGATCATTAACAGCTAGAGGATCTATCCCAGCAAAAGGTTCGTCTAATAACAAATATTTAGGTCCTTTTCTGCCTACAGTGAGGGCCCTAGCTATTTCACACCTCCTCCTCTCTCCTCCCGAAAGTTGATAACCATAATTATCTACAAAATTATTCAAATTAAATTCATTAATCAATTGTTCTCTTCTATTTCTTATAGCTGCTCTACTGTAGGATGAATTTTGTAAGGCCAAATCTATATTATCCTTAACAGTAAGGTCTCTAAATATACTTGCTTCCTGAGTTAAGTACCCTAACCCAAGTCTTGATCTAATTGGTAGAGGAAGATTGGTTATATTTTTCCCATTCATTAAAATTTCACCTTTATCTGGTTTTATATTCCCAACTGCAAGATTAAAAGTTGTAGTTTTCCCCGCACCATTAGGTCCCATCAAACCTACAACTTCCCCTGGATTAACAGTTATGGAAACATCATCTACGATTAATCTTCCTTTAATTGAAAGGGATACATTATGAATATTTAGGTTCATTTTTCTTGAGATCGATTAGTTTTACTCTTTTCTTGAAAAAAAAATGAAATAGATATTAATAATTTAATTGAAGATAAAGATATATTCATCAAATAGGTTTCAAAAAAGGCTTATCGTTCTCGTTTAATAGCTCTTTATATTGTAATTTTCTCAATAAATCTTCCAAACATTGGCAGAAGGATTCAAGATCAATCCCTAAATCAATCTTGGTTCTAGTTTTTATTCTGCCTAAACCCTCTCCAAGCAAAATAGTAGCTCCATTTAAATTACCTTTACTTAAGTGAAACTGAGAAACAGATACTTGTAAAATTCCTTGGATAACTTGTCTTTCATCACCATCTACGGAATTCCATATTTCCTCAAAAGCATCATGAGCCTCATACCATTCATGATTATTAAAAAGATTTAAAGCTGTAAAAAGGGAATCTTGAAAACTTTTTGTACTTTCTTCGTTCATTAAATAAATTATTAATTTTTTTTCTTTTTATTTATTTTTCTCATTCTTATTGAATCCGGTGTTACCTCTAGCATTTCATCAGGACCAATATATTCGAGTGCTCTTTCAAGGGTAATATCGACAGGTGACTGCAAAGTATCAAGTTCTTCTGCCCCTGCAGACCTCATATTAGTCAACTGCTTAGTTTTACATATATTCAACTCAAGATCTTGAGGTCGATTATTCTCTCCAATTATCATTCCTTTATAAACTTTAACTCCAGGTTTAATAAAATAGACTCCCCTATCTTCAGCATTCTTTAAAGCATAAAATGTAGCCACACCTTCCTCAAAAGCTATAAGAACGCCATTCCTTCTGGTTTCAAAGTCTCCTGTTTTAGGTTTATATTCATAAAAAGAATGACTCATGATACCTTCACCTCTGGTTATCCTTACAAATTCACCGCGAAATCCAATTAATCCCCTTGATGGAACAAGAAATTCTAATTGAGTTCTACCATCTGAACTTGTCTGCATGTTTTTCATCTCTGCCTTTCTAGATCCAAGTTTTTCGATGCAAGAACCAACAGATAATTCTGGTACATCTAAAACCAAAGTCTCTATAGGCTCGCATTCAACATTATCAATTTCTCTGAAAATTACTTGAGGTTGTGAGATTTGAAACTCAAAACCCTCTCTTCTCATAGTTTCAATCAATATCCCTAGATGTAATTCTCCTCTTCCTGAAACCGAGAACCTGTCAGGAGAATCAGTTTCTTCTACTCTCAAGGCAACATTTGTTAAAAGTTCCCTCTCCAATCTATTTTTTAATTGTCTACTAGTAACAAATTTCCCTTCCTTACCTGCAAATGGTGAATCATTTACAACAAAAGTCATATTTAAGGTAGGTTCATCAACTTTGATTAATGGAAGAGGATGAGGAGAATCGGGACATGCTATGGTCTCACCAATATTGACGTCATCGAAACCAGAAACAGCAACAATATCACCTGCAAATGCTTCATTTATATCGATTCTTTGTAATCCTTCAAATCCTAAAAGTTTACTAACCTTACCTTTAATAGTTTTTCCGTTTTCTTTAATTAAACTAGCCTGTTGGCCATTTTTTATAGTCCCATTATGGATCTTTCCAATTACTATTCTGCCTAAGAAATCAGAATAGTCCAAAGTAGTTATTTGTAGCTGAAGAGGCTTATTAGAGTCACCTACTGGAGGAGGAACGTGTCTGATAATAGCTTCAAAAAGAGGCATCATATTGTCACTATTAGTTTCCATCTCTTCTTTTGCGAAACCAGATAAGCCACTCCCAAAAAGATAAGGGAAATCACATTGATCATCATCAGCTCCTAACTCCAAAAACAAATCAAGGACCTTATCAATTGCTATTTCTGGTACTACTCGTGGTCTATCAATTTTATTTACAAAGACTATAGGCCTAAGTCCTTTTTCTAATGCTTTTTTTAAAACAAATCTTGTTTGAGGCATAGGTCCCTCATTTGCATCAACAATAAGCAGACAACCATCAACCATTCCCAAAACCCTTTCAACTTCTCCTCCAAAATCAGCATGTCCAGGTGTATCTATAATATTAATTCTGGTGTCTTTATAATTAACGGCAGTATTTTTTGAGAGAATTGTTATCCCCCTTTCTCTCTCAAGATCATTTGAATCCATTACACATGTAGGGATAACTTCATTGTCTCTAAATATTCCTGATTGAGATAACAATGCATCTACAAGTGTTGTCTTCCCATGATCTACGTGAGCAATAATTGCAACATTTCTAATTTCTTTTATCGAAGATGACATTTATAAAATTTATATAAATAGTAGATTGACTTTATTAAGGCTAACTCAAAGTATGCTTATTATGAGAATTTTCTCTTTAAGACTTTGAAAAATATATACTAATTGAATAATAAATCAATCAATTAGATTTATAATTTCTATTTGCGCTTTCAAAAACTTTTAATGCTTCAATTGACCCCTCATATCTCCAATGCCAGGGTTCGTAATCTATATATTTATTATCTTTGTCGAACGATAACTTAAAGTGAAACTTAGCTGCATTTTTTATGAGCCATCTAAAGGCGTCAGTATTTTCGAAGTCGGTTTCAAAGTCTGTACCTCTTTGTGAAGCATCCCCAATATCGATTGCGAAACCTGTACTATGTTCAGAATATCCTGGAGGGGCTGAAACTCTAGCTCTTTCTACCGCTTCTTGATTTCTAATAGATTTTAAAGAATAAAAGATATCGTTTTGCAAATTTATTGATCTATAACCACTCAAGAAGACCAAATATATCCCATTCTTTTTAGCTTCTTCTCTCATCTTTAGTAGAGAATCGCGCATATCAATATGCACTTCAATATTAGGCTCAATTAAAACTAGTTTCTCTTTAGGAGTTTCCTTATAGGGAAGATGGCCCAAAATTCTTGCATCATGATTTCTTTTAACCTCAAATTTGAGATTATTAAGAGGTATTAACTCTACATTTCTAATAAATCGCAATGCAGCGACAGAAAATATAAGGAAAAGAAATGGAGAAAATATTAATAATTTTTTTAATAATGTTGAATTTTGATTGTTTAAGGAAGTTCTTTTAGCAAGTGGTATATCAAATTGATCGATATCTTTGTTTAGTTCCAATATTTAGAAGTGAATTTGGAAAAGATATTTCGATATTAACTATTATTTTAAGAAATGCACTTTTATAAGCAAAAAAGATGTAGTTTTTATATACAGTATTATTTTTTTTTCATATGTTGAGGGTAGCTGTTATTGGTGGAGGTCCAAGTGGTTCATGTGCGGCAGAAATACTTGCTAAAGCTGGAATAAAAACTTGGCTCTTCGAGAGAAAATTAGATAATGCAAAACCATGTGGAGGAGCAATTCCACTTTGCATGGTCGAAGAATTCGATTTACCTGAGTCAATTATTGATAGAAAAGTAAGGCATATGAGAATGATATCTCCATCAAATAGAGAGGTAGATATAAGCTTAGATAGAGTTTATGGGAAAAGTGATAATGAGTTTATTGGGATGTGTAGAAGAGAAGTTATGGATGCCTTTATGCGCAATAGGGCATCAGATCTTGGTGCTACATTAATAAATGGATTAGTTACTTCTATTGATACTGGCGATAATAATCAAGGGCCATATAAGCTTTCCTACTCAGATTTTACGAATGGAGATAAAAAAGGGCAACTCAAAGAGCTTACTGTTGACCTTTTAATCGGAGCTGATGGAGCCAATAGCAGAGTCGCAAAAGCAATGGATGCAGGAGATTACAAAGTTGCCATAGCATTTCAGGAAAGAATTAAATTGCCTAAAGAAGAAATGAGTTACTACGAAGATCTTGCTGAAATGTATGTCGGAACTGATGTTTCTCCTGATTTTTATGGGTGGGTATTTCCTAAATATGATCATGTTGCTGTGGGCACTGGAACCATGCAAAAGAATCAGTCATTAATTAAAGGACTTCAAGAGGGTGTAAGAAATAGAGCAAAGAAAAGGCTTGTTAATGGTGAAGTAATAAAAGTAGAAGCTCACCCTATTCCTGAGCATCCAAGGCCAAGAAGAGTAGTTGGGAGAATGGCATTGGTTGGTGATGCAGCTGGTTATGTTACAAAGAGTTCTGGAGAGGGTATTTATTTTGCTGCAAAAAGCGGAAGAATGTGTGCTGAAGAAATTGTTGAAGCATCAAAAAACGGTCAAGTAATTCCATCAGAAAAAGATTTAAAAAACTATCTAAAAAAATGGGATAAAAAATACGGCACAACTTATAAGGTGCTAGAAATCCTTCAAAATATTTTCTACAGAAATGATTCTGCTAGAGAAGCCTTTGTTGAGATGTGTGATGACATGGATGTACAAAGACTTACTTTTGATAGTTACTTATATAAAAGAGTTGTCTCCATGAAACCATTACAGCAACTTAAAATTACGATGCTTACACTTGGTTCGATTTTAAGAGGGAAAGCCCTAGCACCTCTAAAATATAAACCAGTTGATAGTGCTGTTAGGGAAAATAAAGAAGTAGAAAAAATGCTAGAAAGTTATTCAATAAAGGGGGGCATTAAAGTTAAGAGTTCAAAAGTGTAAAGTCGGCTATTTTTAGAGAATAATTTCTAATTAAGCTCAACAAATTGAGTCTATTATTTCTTATTTTTAAATCCTCTGACATTATTAGGACTCCTTTTTCATTATCAAATAAATCCTCGATAGTGTTTACATTACTCTCAAACAAAATTAAAAGTTCCAAATAATTGCAATAACCTTCTGAAAAAAGTTTTTCTAATTCTCCAATAAATTCAAAAACTTTCAATTCACAATCTTTTTCAAAAAGTTTTATGTTTATATAATCTCTTTTTGAAAGAACTTCTCTTGAAAGATCACTATTATTAGCTAATTTGCTTACCCTAGTAATTACTTTCTGGATTTCAACAAAATTACCCTTTTCGTTAAAATTAACAATAGATTTGATCCTATTTTTAAGATCAACAATATTCAATACTCTTTTTTGAGAAAATTCATCAGGAGAGCAAATGGCCTTTATTAATTCTTTACTGAGTGATATTTCTTCTAAATGACTAACAATTCTTTGAACTAAAAATTCATTCAAATCATTAAATACTGTTTCTCTTGAGAAGTTTAAATTTGGAAATGCGATTTTCCAAAAATCAATAAGTTCGTTAAATAATTTATCTAAAGGTAAATCAAGCTCATAATCCCAAATTATTTTAATCACTCCATTCAAATTTCTTCTTAAGGCATAAGGATCAGATGATCCACTTGGACGCTTACCAGAAATAAATATACTTATTAAAGTTTCGACCTTATCTGCTATAGAAACTATTGCACCATATTTTGTGGAGGGCAAAGCATCTTTATAAAAAGAAGGCAAATAATGTTCAGCTACAGCCAAGCAAACATCCTCACTAAATCCCTCATATTTAAGATATTTACCACCCATTATTCCTTGCAGCTCAGGGAATTCGAAAACAATTTCGCTACATAAGTCGTTTTTACAGTATTTAGCAGCTTCTATTATTTTTTTTTCTTCTAAAGACTTATCATTTAAAAATTTAAGAATTTTTTTAGTAACTTCCTCTATCCTTTCTACCCTCTGAAATATATTTCCAAGTCCTTTCAAATAGGAAACAGATTTAAGCTTTTCATTTCTTTCGATTGATGCAACTTTTTTGTCACTTTCTACGAAAAACTTTGCATCTGAAAACCTTGCCCTTAGTACTTTCTCATTACCTTTAGCAATATTGTTGTTTGATTCTTCAAGACCATTTGAAATGACGCAGAAAGTTGTACTAATATTTTTTTCAGAGCTTAAATCTAATTTAGAAAAACTTTTGTTTTTCAATAAAAAAGGAACGTATCTCTGATGACTTTTCATTACTGTTGAGAGAACTTCAACTGGAAGATCAAGAAATTCTTCACTGAATTTGCCAACTATTAAATCTGGCCATTCAACTAAATCAGTTAGTTCATTTAGTAATCCTTCTGAAAGGTCAGGTTTCAGATTTAAAGATTTAGATGCCTGATTTATCAACCTTTCAATTTTCTCTTTTCTTTCATGTCGTTTAACTAAAACTCTATTTTGTTCTAATAATTCAAAAAAATTATCAGCATGCTTAACTTCAAAAACTTCATTTATTAATCTATGACTTTTTGATTTATTACTTATTTGAATTTTTGGATCACATTCATCAAATTCAAAATCAAGAATTTCATCATTATAAATAGAGGCAATCCATCTAATAGGTCTTGAAAATTTTATGTTCCCAGCACCCCATTTCATAAATCGAGGGCCTTGAAGACTCTTTACTAATTTTGGGATAATTGAAGACAACAAAATTCTTGTTGATTTCCCTTTCTCAATTTTCTTTCCAAATACAAAATCACCCTTTTCTGTACTTTTTATTTCTAGTTCACCTACTTCTATATCTAAGCTATTAGCAAATCCTAAAGCAGCATTAGTAGGACATCCATTTAAATAAGCTGAATTTGCTTTAGGCCCTTTTCTCTCTATTATCTTATCTTCTGCATAATCAACTAAACCTTCTAGAAGAAGAACTATCCTCCTAGGTGTTGAGGTAACAACTATATGTTCGAATTTGATTAACTTTTTATCTAATTCAAATTCTATTAGAGATTTAAATTGCTCTAGAACAGAATGAGAAAATTTTGCGGGCAACTCTTCTGTTCCTATCTCAAGTAAATATTTAGACAAGAAAAAAATATGACTTCACTTACTATAATTTACTACCAGTTAAATAAGCTTTTCGCTAATGTATAAAAAGAGATATTTTTTGGTCCTTTGATCAAAGTTGAGAAAGTAAAAAAGAAAAAAGATCCTGCCAAGGAAGAAACTGTTTGTTTGGCAAATGGACTAGAAGTTTCTAAATTTGAAAATTTTAAAAAAAGTAGCAAATTTCTTAAGGAGCCACTTGCTACCGAATTAGTGAATGAGAGCGATCATTTTACCAATGATGCAGTTCAGTTATTAAAATTTCATGGTAGTTATCAACAAGATAATAGGGAAAATAGAAGGCCTGGCAAAAGTAAAGATTGGCAAATGATGCTTAGGTTAAGAAATCCGGGAGGTGAAGTCCCTGGGAAATTATTTTTAGCCTTAGATGAATTATCTGACAAACTTGGTAATGGAACACTTAGGGCCACTACAAGACAAGCTTTTCAAATGCATGGAATTAGAAAGGAGAACCTAAAGGAAGTAATTCAAACAATAGTAAATTCAATGGGCTCCACATTAGCTGCATGTGGAGACATAAATAGAAACGTTATGGCACCAGCGGCTCCATTTGATTCGCCAGACTATAATATTGCAAGAGCATTGGCAAAAAAAGTTGCAGATCTTCTCACCCCAATGGCTGGCCAAGGTACTTTTTTAGAGCTTTGGGCTGATGGAGATTTAGAGTACACCATAAAGCCTGACAAAGATATTGAAGCAATTAGGAAGCTCCAATTCAAAGATAATGTTTTTAGTGGGATAAAAGATGAGCCTCTCTATGGTTCAACTTATTTACCGAGAAAATTCAAATGTGCTGTCACAGTTCCTGGGGACAATTCTGTTGATCTTCTTACCAATGACATAGGAATAGTTGCCTTTACTTCTAAAGATGGAAACTTAGAAGGGTGCAACTTCTATGTTGGAGGTGGTATGGGTCGCACACATAATAATGAAGAGACCTTTGCAAGAATTGCAGATCCACTTGGATATGTGGAAGAACCTGATGTTTATGAATTAATACAAAGCATTGTGGCTATTCAAAGAGATTATGGTGATAGAAAATCAAGAAAAAATTCGAGGATGAAATATCTTCTTCATAGAAAAGGTATTAAATGGTTCAAAAAGATACTTTCTGATAAGTATTTCAAGAAAGAAATTAAAAAAATTAGAAAAGAACCAGATAAGGTTCTTATTGATTACCTAGGTTGGCATAAACAAAATAAAACCTCCCATTTCGTAGGTTTACCATTGTTATCAGGGAGATTATCTGGAGATAAGAAGAATACCATCACAAGTATTGTTAAAAAATATAATTTAGATTTAAGACTTACACCAAATCAAGATATTTTACTTTGTAATATCGCCAATAAAAATAAAGGTGAAATTCAAAAATCTCTATCAAAAATTGGATACGAAAATTTAGAAAACATTAATGAAATTCAAAGACATGCTTTAGCTTGCCCTGCTTTACCACTTTGTGGTCTTGCAATGACTGAAGCTGAAAGAATATTACCTGATGTATTAAAAAGGATTGAAAATTTACTATTAGATCTAAAAATACAAAAGACAATATTATTCAGAATGACAGGATGCCCGAATGGATGTACCAGGCCTTATATGGCCGAATTAGCACTTGTTGGAAGTGGGCAAAACAAATACCAATTATGGTTGGGTGGGAGTAAAAATCTACAAAGGCTTGCTAAACCTTATTTACAAAGAATGGAACTCAACGATTTAGAAAAAACTCTTCAACCATTATTTGATAATTGGAAGAGTAATTTAAATTTGGATTTCGGAGAATTTATAAATACTCAAGATGAAAATTACATATTGAATTTACTAAATGAAAATCAATAGAATTTAAATTTTCCCATAAAGGGCATTTGCTTTTTTATTTTTCCAAGCCCATAATTGATCTCCATAACTAAAATGCCACCATTCATTAGGATGTTGAGCAAATCCGAATTTAGTCATAATTTCCTTTAATAAATTTCTTCTTCTATTCCAAATAATTGCTTCTTCATTCTTTATGTTTGCATAAAAATGAGGATTTGAGGTCTCATCCATTTGATCAACCATGCTTCCCATTTCAACTAGATTTCCGTCTTTATCTGATAAACAAACATCCAATGCACCCCCAGTTGAATGAGGGGGAGGACACCTAGTGTCATAAGAAGGATATGCCCAAAATTTTTCAACTTTTTTTAAAATGGTTGGATAAGATTTTATGTTTTCAAAAGAAATATCAATATCAGATTTTTCACACTCTAATAAAAATGCTCTTTTAAACATAAATTCCTGGACTTCTAAAGGTCGCCAACTGTCATAAATTATAAGGTTAAAACTACTGTTTGATATCAAATAATCATTTACTTTTACTAATCTATTTACAGCCTCCTCTCTTAATTTCCAAATAGAAGTTTTATCTTTGTAAGGAGCTCCTAAATGAGAGTAAGGGTGGGGATCTAAAAACTTTAGGCAGCTAGGTATAGCTATTAATTCATCTCCATTATCTTTAATTGGTATTTTATTCCAAATTTTCAATTCAAATTTGCAATTGATTTATAGTGGCATATATATCAAAAATTACAATGATAGTTTTCAATTTAAAAAATCATGAATGAATTTATTATCAGAATTATCAATAAGTATATTCCTTAAAACAATATTTTCTTTTAAATCAGGATCATCACTAACAATCTTAATAGCCTCTTCACGAGCCTTATCAATAAGAAATTTATTGTTAGGTAAATTGTCCAGTACAAAATCAGGCAACCCGGATTGTCTATGACCTAAAATCTGGCCTGGCCCTCTAAGCTCCAAGTCTTTTTCAGCAATATAAAAACCATCATTAGATTTTTGCAAAACACAAAGTCGTTTATTTTCTAATCCATTTTTATTAGGGGTTACCAGATAACAAAAAGATTTTGTTGATCCTCTACCAACTCTCCCCCTTAATTGATGTAGCTGGGACAATCCAAATCTGTCCGAATTATAAATAATCATAATTGTGGCGTTAGGCACATCAATGCCGACCTCAATTACTGTGGTTGAAACCAATATATTAATTTCATTCTTTAAAAAAGAATTAATTACTTCATTCTTTTCTTGTGAACTTAATTTGCCATGTAATAATCCAACTTTTTCTTTAAAAAAGACCTCTTCTGATAAATATTTGAATGTTTTCTTTGCGGAGCTTAAATTCATTTTTTCTGAATCTTCTATAAGTGGCAAAATCACATAAGCTTGCTTTCCCTTTTTGATCTCATCTTCAACAATCTTGAACAAATTAGTTAAATCGTCCTCTGAAATTATTTTTGTTGTTATGGGAACTCTCCCAGGAGGTAGTTCTGTAATTTGACTTACATCTAAATCACCATAAATAGAAAGCGCAAGAGTTCTTGGAATTGGTGTTGCTGTCATTGATAACAAGTTAGTATTTTCTCCTTTATTAAGTAATCTATTTCTTTGAGTAACTCCAAATCTATGTTGTTCATCAATTACGACCATGCCTAATGCATTAAAGATGACTTTATCCTCAAATAATGCATGAGTACCTACTAGAATATCAACTAATCCGTTGTTCAAATTAGAGAGAATTTCTTTTCTCTTTTTTTGAGGAGTATTCCCAGTAAGTAGTTCAACAGATACTAAAAGGGGGTTCAAATATTTTAATAAATTTTTATAATGCTGTTCTGCTAATACCTCAGTTGGGACCATCATTGCACCTTGCAGGTTTTTTTCAATGACAAGTAAAAGAGACGCTATTGCAATTATGGTTTTACCGCTTCCAACATCTCCCTGAAGCAATCTAGACATTGGTGCGGGATTAGATAAATCTTTCTTAATTTCATTTAAAACGTTTTCTTGAGATTTTGTTAATTCAAAAGGAAAAGTATTTAGAAATTCTTTTAATAAAGATTTCTTTTGAGGTAATTGTTGGGAAGTTACATTTTTATTCGTCTTTCTTTTTCTAAGTAGGAACTTTATTTGAAGTAGGAATAACTCATCAAAAACCAAACGTTTTTTTGACTCAATTAGTGCCTGTTGAGTTGGTGGAAAATGAATATTAATCAACGACTCTCCTTTTGATAATAAAGATAATGTATCAAGTTGCTTTTTATTTAAAATTTCTGGATATTGCTTTGCATAAATTAGTACCTTTTTCATGATTTTTATAAAACTCATATTTGTTAATGCTTCACCTGTTGAATACAAGGGTAATATTTTGCCTGAGAAATTAAAATTATCATTGTTATCCTTAAGAATTTCAATCTGGGGATCTACAAAAGTTTTGCCATACTCTGTCAATTTAACCTTACCGGAAATTGCTAATTTGGTTCCAGTAGTATACAAAGATTTTTGAGATGTGAAGAAGGAGTAAGATCTAAATCTTCTCCCTAAAAAAAATTTTGTAACTTTTATTGAAGACGTTTCATCAGAAACTACAATATTCATTATTGATAAATTACTATTTTTTTTACTCTTATGAATATAAAATCTTTTAACCTTTGCGATGCACGTGTATAAATTATCTGGTTTTAAATTTGTTATCTTAACTCTATTCGTATAGTCTAGATATGTTCGTGGGAAATAATTAATTAGATCTTTTATATGAAATATTCCTAATTCATTAAGCTTATTTTTATAAACTTTTCCTACATTTTTTATTAATGAAATATCTGAATCAAAAGACAAACTTGAATCAGCTTTATTCAGAAAAACATTATTAGAAATAATATTAGAACTTTCTATTTCTAAAGATTTACTAAGTTTATAAAGATTTTTTCTTGTATCTATAATTAACCTTTTTCTTTGATTTTCATCTAATTTATTATATTCATTATATTTTTTAGAAAATTTACAAAATATCCTTAAATATTCGTCTGAGAGATTTAGATTATCTAGTTTTTTTAATGATTCATGCAAATAATCATTAAAAAATTTTTCTCTTCCTAAAGTATTAATAAATTTGTTTTCAGTTTCAATAGTAAGAGATTTTTGAAGAGGTCTTATCCAATCTTTAATTAATCTATTATTATTCCCGCTAAAAGTCACATTTGAAAAAAGAGTTATTTTTTCAACGTATCTTATTCAAAGTTATTTCTTTTTGCCTCCAATATGTCTCTTTTTTAATCAAACGCTGAAATTGATTTTTTAACTCATTTATTTTGTTCCTTTGAATAGAAAGATTTAAATTTTTAAACTCTAACTCAACAGTAGATATATTGAAGAAAATAATGCTTGGAAAATTATTGCCGGTTAATGATGAACGATTTAAGTTTAATTCGAAATTAATAACAAAAGGATATGGGTGTTTTATCATAAAATTTTTGCCTACTAAGTAATCAAAGGAATCTTTGGATATCATCTTTTTTATTAGATTTGCTTTGAATAATTCTTGGTTAATGTTATACGAGAGATTCAATAGTAAATTTTCCAATGACTTGTCTACTAAATCAAAATCATTAAGAATCTGATTTTTTGGTAAATCACCCATTTGATTGATATTTTCTTTTTCTTGATGTATTGTTTTTTTCACCTTTTCTTCTCCTATTAATTCAATTAAGGAGGAAATAAATTGTTTTTCAACTCCTAAATTTTCAAAAATATTGTTTTTTGATAAATAATTATTATGGTGGTTATTATCTAAATCAAGTGATACGAATCTCTCATAATTATGAGCTTGATAATATTCAGAAGTATTTGAAAATTCTTCAGTAATCTTGAACTGAGCAGGTTCTTTTAATTGAAAACCATCTTCATATTGAAATTTTTCTTTTTGATCATCCTTTATTTTTGTGGAACTATCAAAAATAGTAAAATTAATTTCCTTATTTATATTTTTTTCAATTTCATTAATCTTTAATTGTTCTACTGTTAAAAAGGGCAAATTCGTAAATATTAATTTACTTATTTTTTTTTCAAAAAGACTATAGAATTCATTTTCATTTAAGAAATTATCATTAATTGTTGGATAACTAAATATTTGATTAAGGCCTTTTTCTACAGATTCGAAAAGAAGATCTCTTACTAGATTAAGATAAAGTTCATATTCCCTATAGATATTTCTAGTTAATATTCTTTTTTGTGTGTCTGCTCTCTCTAATTGAGAATTAATTTTATCTATATCTATGTAATTATTGAAATTATTCAAATCATTCAAGTGACTAGTTTGTTTGCATTGATGCGACCTCTTCAGCAAAGTCCATCTGATTTTTTTCGATACCTTCACCCAATGTATATCTTGTAAAGCGTCTCACTTTGATATTTTCTCCAATTTTTGCAGCTGCTTGTTTAACAAGTTCCTCAACTGTTAGAGAACTATCTTTAATGTAGGGTTGTGAAAGCAAAACAAGCTCATTAAGTCTTTTTGCTATTCTCCCTTCAACTATTTTTTCTTTAATTTGTTCTGGTTTTCCAGATAAATCATCCCTACCCATTTCAATCTGCTTTTCTTTTTCAACAACATCTTTTGGTATTTCATCGATTGATACATACTCAACATTTGGGCATGCTGCTACTTGCATTGAGACATCCTTCAACAGAGATTGGAATATATCACCTCTAGCAACAAAATCAGTTTCACAATTTAACTCTAGTAAAACTCCAACTCTTGATCCAGTATGAATATAACTACCAATTGACCCTTCGGCTGCTACTCTTCCCGATTTCTTTTCAGCACTAGCTATGCCTTTCTTTCTTAACCATTCCAAAGCTTTATCTAGGTTTCCTTCAGTTTCGTTAAGTGCTTTTTTGCAGTCCATCATTCCTGCGCCAGTTTTGTCTCTAAGATCTTTTACAAGTTTTGCTGTAATGTTTCCCATTTGAAGTAATAAAAAATAGTGAATAGTAAGTTTTAAATTGGAATTTAATTTTTTCTCTCGGCATTAGAGCCCTTTCTACCCTCATTTATGGCATCTGCAAGTCTTCCTAAAATAAGTTGCACAGATCTAACGGCATCATCGTTACAAGGAATTGGAACTTCACACAAATCCGGATCGCAATTTGTATCCAACATTGATACTAATGAGATATCTAATTTTCTAGCTTCTAATACTGCATTAGATTCTCTTCTCTGATCAACCAATACAACTACATCTGGTAATCTTCTCATACCCTTAAGTCCACCTAAGTATTTTTGTAATCTTTCAAGTTCTCTCCTTAATACTGCAGCTTCTTTTTTTGGCCTCATTGCTATTGAACCACTACTTTCCATTCTTTCTAGATCCTTTAATCTTTCAATCCTAGCCTTCATTGTTGTCCAATTAGTCAACATCCCTCCAAGCCATCTTTGATTTACATATGCAGCTCCACAGCGTGTAGCTTCCTGTGCAACTACATCTGATGCTTGTTTTTTTGTACCGACAAATAGGAAACGTTTACCGCTTTTTGCAGCGTTTCTCGTCCATTTATATGCATTGTTCATGCACAATGCAGTTTTCACAAGATCAATAATATGAACTCCATTTCTCGAGCAATATATATATTTAGACATCTTGGGATTCCAACGTCTAGTTTGATGCCCAAAATGAGCACCAGCTTCCATCATTTCTGATAGTGATACAACAGCCATAATTTAAAAAGGGTTTCGGGTTAGCCTCCATCTGACGAGGGAATTAATATTAATAATTCACCCGAAACTGTCAGATGTGTGAATTTAATTTCAATTATTCTAGCAAGTGATGGGTATTTCTAAAAGTTTTTTACTTTGATTTGGTTAACTGTTTAATGTAAATCATATTTAGAGGGATCCTAAGTATCTCAAGTGCAAGTCTATTTCTTCTTATATTTACAAGGAATCTCAATAAAGGAAGGATTCTATCAACACTGATTAGTCCTCCCATACAAAGAATTTGCCAAAGCAAATTATGAAGAGGAGTTAATTGAATCATAAATCTAACCCTTAAATTTGGATGTTTCTTATAAAACACTAATGCCATTTTTGCTCTCTCTTTTTCTTGAGCTATTAATGAATCTATTTGTTCGCAATTAAATGGGGGATGCCAATGAAAACCTACTGCATTTGGACATTTAATTAATTTTGTCCCAATTTTTTTTAATCTTTCTCCAAGTTCTAAATCCTCCCAACCGTAAAGACTAAAAGAAGTATCAAATAATCCCACACTTAAAATCAATTCCTTTGATATTGCGACATTCCCAGTAGCAAAGTAAGCAAAAGAAGTATCCATTATTTTATATTTTTCACTCTGAGGATTTAGAAAATTTGATGTATTGACTACCGAGCCATAGGTAAAACATTTTTTGTCATTTTTTCTCCAAGAAGCAAGTAATTTTTCTACGTGACAATTTATAAAATTGTCTAAAACAATAAGATCACTATCAATGAATATAATAATTTCATATTTTGATTTAATTACTCCCAGATTTCTTCCAAGTGCAGGACCTCCATGTTCTTGCTGAAATAGAATAACGTGTGGGAGATTAGCTTTGTTTTTGTTTATCCATGAGGTTGTCCCATCAGTTGATCCATCATCAACTACTATTACTTCATAATTACTGATATTTGTATTTAATTTTTGATTCTCAAGCGCAAAGAGACATTTCTCTAATATAGGTAATCTATTGTAAGTCGGTATAACAATACTTACATTCATGATTATATCTTAAATATGCATAATATATTGAATTCCAAAAGATAAAAACAAAGGATATTCCCTAGTCAGCTGCACCGCCATTATTTGCTGTACCTGTAACGTTTCCACCATCAGGTCTTCCATCAGTTCTTAATTTCCTTTTTTTGAATTTCCTAGCATAGGCTCTATTACGTTCCTGCTTTTCTTTTTTTAGATTCCTTCTCTTAGACATAAAATTTTTAACTTTTAATTATATTAGCTCACTATGAGCACTATATATTTTACCATCTTCCATATTTAATATCCTATCAGCCATATCAGAAATTCTTGGATCATGCGTCACCATAAGTACAGAACAATTTTGCTCTTTTGCGAGTTTCCTTAAAAGGGTTACTATCTCTCTTCCTGTTACGCTATCTAAAGCAGAAGTGGGCTCATCAGCTAATAAAAGTTTTGGGTTAGCAGATAAAGCTCGAGCAATTGCTACTCTCTGTTTCTGCCCACCAGACAAGTCATTTGGTAACTTTTTATGATGTTCTTCTAATCCTACTGCTGACAACCAATTTCGTGCTATTTCACGTCTTTGCAAATATGTTAAACCTTTTATTAAATCGGCGCCCATCTGGACATTTTGTTCTGCTGTTAAACATCTCAGAAGATTGTGACCTTGAAAAATCATTCCAATACTTTTTCTAAGAATCTGACGAGTTTTCCTTGATGCTCCATTTAACTGATTATTTAATACGGTTAAATCTCCACTTTGACAGGTTCTCAAGGCACCAATTAATGTTAAAAGAGTCGTTTTACCACATCCAGAAGGTCCTTTCAAAAGAACTAACTCTCCTTTTTCAATATTTAAATTAACGTCATTAAGAACTTTTTTTTTATTCTCATTTTTTCCATAAAAGTGACTCAAATTATTTATTGAGACTGTTTTAAGATTTTTAAAATTATTTTTTGATTTATTAGCTTTAACCATTTATCTTCAATTGTTAAAAAATTTCGGCAGGATCAGCGTCAACTAATTTACGCATCGCAACAGCGGCGGACCCCATACACATAACTAAGACTAATACGAAAATTAAAATAGTTTTATCTGCGTCCATTATTATTGGTAGTTTAGTAGAACTTCTTATAACTGAATAAAGTATTTGACCAGAGAAATAAGCTGGTAAATAACCAAACAATGCCAACAAAAACCCCTCTCTAGCTACAACAAAGAAAAGTGACTTAAGTCTATAACCCATTGCCAGTAAGGTGGCGTACTCTGGGAGGTGATCTGTTACATCACTATAAAGAATTTGATAAACAACCACACACCCTACAACAAACCCCATCAATGCTCCCAAACTAAATATAAAACCAATTGCAGTACTATTTTTCCAATAATTCTTCTCAAATTCTATAAATTGATTTTTTGTAAGAACCCTAACATCATTTGGTAGTGAGTTATTTAATATCCTTGAAATCAATTCAGGATCAGATCCTTTTTTTAGCTTTACCAAACCAATTTCTATACTCCCAGGAGGATTAGCAGGAAAAAGTCTTAAGAAGGTTTCTCTACTAGTTATCAAATTACCATCTGCACCAAAAGATGGTCCCAACTCCACAAGACCCTCAACAATTACTCTTTTCCCAGCGACCTCAGTCTCAACTTTTTTTTCAGATAAGAACCATTCTTCAATCGGTCCAAATTCAGGTCTAGATAGCTTATCAAAAAGAACTCTTGATGGATTTCTCAATTTATAAGCTTTCTTTGAGAATCCCTCATCTAAAAGAAGTGAATCGGAGGGATTAAAACCTAATGCAAGTATTGATCTAGTTTTAAGATTTTCGGGATTTCTCCAAAGTAAATAATTTAGATTAACAGGAGCAGTTTTTTCAACATCTTCTACTGCGAGAGTTTGAATTAATCTTCTTTTTGGGAATCCACTCATGCTTATAGAACTTTTTGATCTGGGACTTATCAAAACAAGATCGGTATCTAGAAGTTTATGAATAGTCACGCTCGTGTCAAATAAACCATCTCTAAAACCTAATTGCATAAACATCAAAATCCCTGCAAAACTAATTCCAGCTATGGCAACTGCTAACCTTAATGGTTGCCTAGTTAATAACAACCAAGCAAGTGGTATTTTTCTAAATTTTAAAAAAGAAAAACTCATCAGGGAATAAATTTTGCAATCACTTTCATTCCTGCATAGTTTTGAACGATATCTATAGAATCTTGATCTAGTTTTACAAGTACCTCGATAATTCGTGAATCAGCATCCCCTGTTGGATCAGTCGATAGCACTTTTCTTTGTTTTACCTGAGGACTAATCCTAATAACCTTTCCCTTAAGATTTTTTTGGAAACCTCCATTCTCACTGCTCAATTCAACATTCTGAGAGATAAAGACTCTATCTATGTCAGATTCATAAACCTCTATCAAAGCTTCCATCTTTTGACTAGAACCAATATCCAAAATCCCTTCATTTTGAGGTCTTTCACCAACTCTCGTGTTTATTCCAAGGATAAAACCATCGATTGGACTCCTTAGTTTTGAATTAAATAGATCTATCTTGATATTTTTTTGATCTCCGATAAGGTTTATTTTCTGTTTTTGTAATTTTAATAATTCATCTTTTCTCTGAGAAAACTCTACGAAAGAATATACATCTTTGCTCAAAGCCAACTCATACCTTTTAATTTGATCTTTCTTTAGGGTAATTTCTTCGTTAATAGTATTAATTAGATTTTCGTTTCTTTCAAGATCAGCAATTAATTTTTCTCCATTTTCGAAGATTGCGAGGATATCACCTCTTTTTACGAAATCTCCTTCATTTACAAAAATTTCGACAATTCGGGGGGAAGAGCCAAACTGACTAATTGGAGCTGCCAATTTTCTAATCTCTCCCGAAGGAGAAAGTTGACCAAGTGCGGCAACAGCTGTAATAGGAGGTATAAAATCTGAAGTTAATTCCTCTTTAAATTTTGAACTAGATTTATTATTTCCAGAACAGGAAATAACACCAAGAGATATTGGTGTAAATAATAAAAAATAAATAAATAAATTTTTTAATATTTTTAATTTCATTAAAAATCGAAGAGTACTGTTTTTATATAATTATTGACCCATTTTTCATCAAAATATTTTAAGAGAACCATGCTAGTCTTCTCATTTTTCATTTGTTGAACACAATAATTTTTTTGAAAATTTATTCTCTCTTGGATAATTTCCTCATTAAATTCCGGTTTAGCTTTCTTACTTAATTTGATCAAAATAGTGAGGTATTGATCAACAACTCTGCAAAAATTATTTTTTTCAGATTTACTTTTTAGGGAAGCAAAAAATACATTATTAGAAAAAATCCCTCCCCATTTAGGAATATCTCTCAAAGAAGTAAAACAACTTTTATCAACTTCAGAAAGTAATTTTTCGTATTTCAAACTCTGATTTTGTGATGCCGGGGATAAATCAACAATGGCAGCAGAAACAATATCATTTATTTTCACCAAATCCATCCCAAAAATTGGGATATCAAACTTTGGATCAGGAAAAAAAACGCAGTGTAATATTTTAAGATTCTTTGAAAATTCTGCTACTTCAATATGTAACTTTCTAAAACCTTTTGCTTTGTGAAATTCATTTTCAATATAAAGTTCTCTGCCTATTTCTTTAGATATTATGTTAGTAAGTTTTGGATCAATTTTTATACTCTTTAGGTCCTCAAGCATGGATCTATGCTCTCTTATATTTTGTAATAAATCCAAAATAAGAGGGTCAGTTAATTTTGTTTTAGTTAAAGATTCAGACAACAAGACTAAAAAGTACCAAAATAGAATTTAAAGAGAGAACCGAAATGAACGTAGGAGAGGTTAACTACTACACCCATTCAAGCAAAACTAGATGTGTGTTTGTGGATAATAAAGAATTGCCGCTTATAAGCATTGATATTTGGTGCAAAGCAGGTTCTTCATTTGAGGATGTTGATAAAAACGGCACTGCTCATTTCCTAGAACATATGATTTTTAAGGGATCTAACAAAATAATGCCAGGTGAGTTTGACTATAAAATTGAATCACTAGGCGGATTAAGTAACGCTTCAACTGGTTATGATGATGTACATTACCATGTCTTAGTTCCACCCAGTAACTTTAAAGAATCACTTGCTCTTTTGACAAATATTGTTGTTGCTCCAAATTTTAATCCTGATGAATTTATAAAAGAAAAAGGGGTAGTTATTGATGAAATAAAACAACAAAATGATCAGCCGGAAGAAAGACTATTTAATTATTTTTTAAAAAGGGTTTGGTTAAGTCCAAATTATGCCAATTCGATTCTGGGTACTGAACATAGTATTAAAAAATTAGAGATAAATGACCTTGTGAGATTTCATAGCAAACATTACACTACCGAAAAAGTTTGTATTGCAATTGCGGGTAATCTCTCTGAAGAAATTTACAAAATTTTTGAAAAAAGTGATCTATCTGGCATAAAAGAAAGTCCAAATTTAATAAATCTAAAAAATAAACCTTCTTTAAAAATTAGGAATGGTAGAGAGTCAGTTAAGTTTGATAATTTAGAGTTTTCAAGAATATTTATGGCTTGGTTTATCCCAAACCTAAATGATCAAAAAAATATTATTGGACTTGAAATTTTAGCATCAATCCTCTCTGTTGGAAGAAACAGCAGACTAGTTAAAATTTTAAAAGAAGATAGTAATCTTGTTGAATCTGTATATGTAGATGTAAATGCGGGAGAATTAGGAGGATTATTTATAATGGAAGCAAGTTGTGAGTCAAAATATATTGATTTAGTAGAAAAGCAAATTAATAAAACAATAGATGAGATCTCAAATTGTAAAGCCTTGGCTTTGGATGAAATAAAAAAAGCAATAAATATTGTCAAAAGCAATTATATCTTTAATTTAGAGACATCTACACAACTCTCTTCATTCTTTGGAAATGAACTTCTTTGGGGGAGAAAAACTTCGATAAATAATTTGGAGAGTCATTTAAAATATTGGAATGACTTGGATAACTTCAAAGAGATCACAGAATATATCCGTGGAGAGAAATTCACTTTAGTTGCATCCCCGGGTAAATGTTAAAAAAATATTTTTTAAATAGTAAAAAAAGAAATTTTTCAATTGCTTCAATTTGGATTAAAGGTGGGAGTGATATGGATAGTACTGGCAAAAAAGGAATAAACAAGATCCTTTGTTCATTACTTACTAGAGGATGTGAAGGTTTTAACAATTTCTATCTTTCTGAGTATATTGAGTCCTTTGGAGCAGAATTAAATCAAGAAATATTTGAAGATGGTATTTCAATAAGTATTAAATCCCTAAATGAACATTTCAGCAAATTATTCCCTTTATTAGGCTTAATGATTAATAAACCAATCCTCTCGGAAACTGAATTTAAAAAAGTAAAAAAATCTTCTATTGATCACATAAAAAAAGATAAAGAGAATCCATTCAATATCTGCTTTGAAAATTGGAGAAAAAATGTTTACTCAAATCATCCTTATGCTTTCAACACAATTGGCAATGCTAATAATGTCTCAAAGATTACCTATGAAGATGTTTTGCTTGAGTTTAAAAATTTTAAGAATAGAGAAAAGTATTTAATTTCAAATAATCCCGAAATAAATGGAGAAAATTTTGAAATATTAGAAAAAAAAATCTTAAAAGAAAAATCAGATCCTTTAAATCATAATTTAAATACTACGAATAGATTTGATTACATTAATAATGATTCAAATCAAACAATAATAATGATGGGGGACCAAACTTGCTCGCGAAGAAGCAATGAATATTTTCCTCTTAAGGTTTTGGAATCATATTTATCTTATGGAATGAGCGCTGCATTATTTAAACTTTTTAGAGAAAAGCATGGTATCACTTACGATTTAGGTGTTTATTATCCTATCCGGAGTGGAAATGCCCCATTTTTAATTTATTTATCTGTATCTAATGAGCAAGCACTTTTTGCTTTTGAACTTTTATCAACACTATGGAAACAGTTACTTTTTAATCCGTTGACTGATGCTGAAATATTTTTAGCAAAAGAAAAACTAAAAGGTTCTTTTCTATTAGGAAATCAATCACTAGATGAAATTTTACAGAGAAAGATACAGTTAGTTAGTTATGGTATTTCACCAATTTTTGAGAACGAATTAAATTCAAAAATTGAGGAAATATCTTCGTTAGATATTTTTAAATTAACCAATAAGTATTTTTCAAAACCTTTTCTGAGTATTTCTGGAAATAGAAATATATGTTTAGAAATTTCTAATAGGTGGAAGAAAAACTTTTAAGTTAGTTTTTCTCAATCTTATCAATATCTATTAAGAACGAACCTCTTCTAAACTTTACTTCAACAGTATCTGGAGATTTAATTGAAAGAATTTCCCCTATTTCATCAATTGCCACTAGATCAGGTGGTCTTAACATCGGCATATTATCTGAAGTCTTCAAGTAAGAGACTGGCGCAATCAACTTAACCTTATCGTTGATCTCAAATTTCATTTATAAATTAGATACATTAAAGTGTAGTATAAGCATAAAGTTAGAGAAAATATCAACGAAATGCACTGATTCATTCTAGAATCCTAGAATTGACATTCTGCAAATTAATGAATCAAAAATTTAAAACATTAATTTTATGGGCTCTACCTATACTTTTAGTAATAGCACTTTCCTACCAATTTTTATCTTCAAGTAATATTGATTCACTTAAATCTAATGGGACTACTGTTGCACCAAGAAATTCAGCGGTAGCAAGAGTTAGTTACGGCAGATTTTTAGATTACATTAATTCAGGAAGGGTTACATCTGTTGATATTTTTGAGGGAGGCAGAAATGCAGTTATAGAGACAATAGATTCGGATTTAGACAATAAAGTTCAAAGGTTGCGTGTAGATCTTCCCGGCTTAACACCAGAACTTATAAATATTTTAAAAAATGAGGGAATCAGTTTTGATGTTCATCCAGTAAAAACAGCTCCTCCTGCATTAGGAATTTTAGGTAATTTACTCTTCCCAGCTATCTTAATTGGAGGTTTAATTTTGTTAGCGAGGAGGTCAAATGGTATGCCTGGAGGTCCCGGTCAAGCAATGCAGTTTGGGAAAACAAAGGCAAGATTTGCAATGGAAGCTGAAACAGGAGTTGTATTCGATGATGTTGCAGGAGTTAATGAAGCTAAACAGGATTTGCAAGAAGTTGTCACATTTTTAAAAAAACCGGAAAAATTTACTTCTGTAGGAGCAAGGATTCCAAAAGGTGTTCTATTGGTAGGGCCTCCTGGTACTGGTAAAACCCTCTTAGCAAAAGCAATTGCAGGTGAAGCTGGTGTGCCTTTTTTCTCATTATCAGGTTCTGAATTTGTTGAAATGTTTGTAGGTGTTGGTGCTAGTAGAGTAAGAGACCTTTTCAAAAGAGCTAAAGAAAATAGTCCTTGTTTAATTTTCATTGATGAAATCGATGCTGTTGGAAGGCAAAGAGGTGCAGGTATTGGTGGGGGGAATGATGAGAGAGAACAAACTCTCAATCAATTACTTACTGAAATGGATGGCTTCGAAGGTAATAGTGGCATAATAATAATTGCAGCAACAAACAGGCCTGATGTTTTAGACTCTGCTTTAATGAGACCAGGCAGATTTGATAGGCAGGTAACTGTAGATGCACCTGATATCAAGGGCAGACTATCAATATTGGAAGTTCATGCTAGGAATAAGAAACTTCAAGAGGATTTAACGCTTGAAAGTATTGCGAGAAGAACACCAGGTTTTACTGGAGCAGATTTAGCAAATTTATTAAATGAGGCTGCAATATTAACCGCGAGGAGGAGAAAAGACTCTATAAGTATCTCAGAAATTGATGACTCTGTAGATAGGATTGTCGCAGGAATGGAAGGTTCTCCATTAACAGATGGAAGAAGCAAGAGATTAATTGCTTATCATGAAGTTGGCCATGCTCTCATAGGTTCACTTGTTAAAGCCCATGATCCTGTTCAAAAAGTGACTGTCATTCCAAGAGGACAAGCTAAAGGATTAACATGGTTTACCCCAGACGATGAGCAAACCCTTGTTAGCAGGGCGCAATTAAAAGCGAGAATAATGGGTGCTTTAGGAGGAAGAGCTGCTGAAGATGTAGTTTTTGGAGAAGGTGAGATTACAACGGGAGCGGGAGGTGATTTCCAACAGGTTGCTTCAATGGCTCGCCAAATGGTTACTAGATTTGGAATGAGTAATCTAGGTCCAATAGCCTTAGAAAGTGGTAATCAAGAAGTATTTGTAGGTAGAGATTTAATGACTAGAAGTGAAGTTTCTGATTCAATCTCTAAACAAATAGATGAAAGTGTAAGAGTAATGGTCAAGGAATGTTACAAAGAAACCTACGATATAGTAAGCAAAAACAGAGAAGCTATGGATAAGATAGTCGACTTATTAATTGAAAAAGAAACATTAAATGGTGATGAATTCGTAAGTATTCTCTCCAAATTTACTAAAATCCCTGAGAAAGATAGAACACCTCAATTATTAAGCTAAAATTAAATAGGTTTCTTATTTAATACTAGATCAATTAAACCGTACTCAACAGCTTCGTTTGGGGACATATAAAAATCCCTATCAGTATCTTCCTTGATAGTGTTGTAATCCTTTCCAGTTCTTTCTGACAATTCAGTATTAAGTCGCTCTTTTAAGAACAAAATTTCATCTGCTTGAATCCTTATGTCACTGGCTTGTCCTCTAGCACCTCCAAGTGGTTGATGAATCATTATTCTTGAATGTCTAAGGCTGCTTCTTTTACCTTTAGTGCCTGCTGCAAGCAAAAATGCACCCATACTAGCAGCTAATCCAACACATACTGTATGAATGTCAGGCTTAACATGTTGCATTGTGTCGAAGATACCTAATCCATCGTATACTGATCCTCCTGGTGAATTTATATACATATAAATGTCCTTATCTGGATCCTCCGCTTCGAGGAACAATAATTGAGCAACAATTCTATTAGCAGTTTCACTAGTAACTTGTTCTCCCAAAAAGATTATCCTCTCTCTTAATAGTCTCGAATAAATATCAAAGACTCTTTCACTACCGCCGGATTCTTCTAATACTAAAGGGATCATAATAATATTTATCTGTTTATTAGATATTAACGATATTGAGTCAACATACGCTAACCTTATTAAGGTTTACATATAAAAAATTGAAAGAAAAATTGACTGTTTCAGATAGCAAAAAGTTATTTCATGAAAAATTCCCTTACGTCATTCCAGGTTTATATAAAAGAATAGTTGATGAAATGCTTGTCGAACTTAATCTTCTAAACCATCAAAATGATTTTACTCAAGATTATCTCTTTTGCGTCGGTCTCGCCGAAACATTCAAAGAATTAATGAAAGGATACAAACCTGAGAAACATTTAGACCTTCTTTTTGAATCGTTATGCAGTTCTTCAAATTTTGAAGCAAATGAAATTAATGAAATATCTCAAAAATCTCAAAAGGAATTCAAGGATAAAACACCTAAAGATATTTTGAAATTATTAATAGAGAAAAGCAATTCTAAACTTTATCCATCAAGGATTTTGAACTTAGGGATTTATATTTTAATATCAAACTCCCAAGATCTAAAAGAGAAAGATGAATCAAAGATAAATAAGATGATTTCTGATATTTTTGAAAAATTAAACTTATCTGCTAACAAAGCAGAAAAAGATATTGGGATTTATAAAAGCACTATATCAAAAATGGAACAAGCAAAAGAATTAATTGAAGAGCTCAGAATTAAGGATAAGAAAAAAGACCAAAAATAATATCTATTTTTTTAATCTTTTTTTATCTTTCCAAGAGACATAGGATATATAAATTATACCAAATGTTATAAATATGAGTAAAACAAACGATGTTAGGATAAGGAATTTACTTAAATAGACTTCAAAAGTTAAAAATGAAATCATATATCAATGGAACCATCACCATTTCTTCCCCAAACAACCATGGCAATTGAAAAAGTAAAAATTGCAGCCAATGCTGCCCAACCTATTTGAAAGATCATTAAATTTAAATCGCTAATATAAATATAACAGAACTTCAAAATTTTTAATCATTTTAAAGCTAAAGTTAATTTCTCAAAAACAAAATTTTCTCAATAGAATACAAATAAATCAAAATTGGGAAGGTTAGTTTTAAATCATAGTACAAATATAGAAGGTCTAATTCCAATACTCCAAAAGTTAGCACTGGACATTAATATCAAGACAATCACTCCAGCTGCTATTTCAAGATCTAGGGGAAGATCTTCTAAATTGATAATTAGATTATCTGTGAAAACTATAAACGGATATAAAGCAATAGCAAGAAAAGGTAAAACAGCCCAAGAAGTGTTTATTTCAACAGACTTAAGTAAAGATGAATTGAAACAAATTATAAATATTTATAATAGGAAATAATTAAATTAAAGAAAATTAGAAAAAAAGTCAGGAGAGAATAAATGAAATTGGTATTAAATTTTTCAATGTTTTTATTGGCTTTTTTTTCATTTAGTCATGAATCATTCTCGCTTACTGACTTCCAAATAAAAAGATTTTGTAAAAATGAGAAAAGGGTATCTTTATGTATCAAAAATTTAAAAGAGAAAAGATCTGATCTCCAAGAAGGACAGCTAATTGAAATACCTGTAAAACCTTACAAACGTTAATTAGAAATTGAATTTAAATTTCAAATTCTGATTCAAAAAGATTAAAACCATTTTGATAGCTTGTGAGAAGTTCTTCAGAATTATCAGAAAATCCTTGTCGATCGTAATCCTCTTTTAATTCATCATATAAGGAAACCACTTTGTTAAAGGCGCTCATATATTCTTTTTGTATGTCTTCATCATCGATATCATAGATTTTTGCCAGTACTAATTCGACATTTTTTTTTGATGAATATATTTTTCTCTCAAAATCTTTATTTAACTTCCTTCTTTTTTTTGCCATTTAAAATTTCTAAATACAGATTAACATTACCTAAGTTCATAGATAAATTAAATTAAAACTTATAAAATAAAAATATAGTTTCCAAATCAAAATAAAACCTCTACATTCCAAATAAATCATTGGATGATATGAATAAAAAAGAAACAACTAATCCTAAAGAGCTTAAAAACCAAAACTATGAAGCCAAGAAAATGAATACTTCCGCAAACTTAAAGAAAAAGAAAGATAAAGCTCTTCCATGGTGGGTAGAACTATTATTTGTTCAAGTAGGATTACCAGATAAATTACTAATAAAAATATTAAAAGCCAAAAAAACATCTAAAGAATTTATTAAAAATGAAAAAAAATCAATAATAATCTTTTTATTTTTAATTACTACATTGGCATATTTTTACCCAGTTATTAAACATGCAAAAAATAAATTAGATTGTGAAGCTATTGCTAAAAATTATATTATTAATAATAAAAATACAATCGGTATTAATAATAGTGAAATAAAAATGTTATCTACAAATTTTTGTTATGGTGGCGAAGAAATCTATGAAATAGAAAATTTAAAAAATTAAATTTTGAATTATTCTCTATAACTAAGCATCTCAATATTATGATAGTAACTTTAAGTTTAACAAAGTTTAAATTTTATTCCTATGACTGATATTAAGCAAAAGAAAGAAAACATAAAAATGCATTTAAAAGATTTAAGGTTAAACTTAAAGAAAATGCATTTAGAAGTTACAGAAGAATTAATATTACCTAAGCCAGGTGACGTAAAAGACTTGATGAATAAAATGGATAAACTACTAAAATTAATAGAATCAAAATAAACTATAATTTAAATTATTTAGAATCATCTAAAGTTTAAAATGAAAATAATAAAACAATTTCCATTTATTATTCTAATTGCAATTTTCTTAATTTCATGTAAGACATCAACTAATAAAGAGTATCCCATAAATAATTTGGAAAAAAATATTGAGGATAATCCTAATTCAGAAAAGAAAAAAATGGAAATAAAGTTTTCTTGTGGAGAAAATGGTATTTCGGAATACTTAGATGATGGATGGAATATTTTAAGAGAATATTCACAAGAAAAAATTTGCACGTGGAAATCTGTTCCTGCCACAAAAGATTGTGATATTGAAAAAGATAAAGGATGTAAAATAACACAACCAGATAAAATAGGTGAAGAGAAAATTTATTTATTGGAAAAATAAATTTAATACATGACTACAAAATCAGAGAACCTAGTTGATTTAATTTTTAAGAAATTAAAAACCTATAAGAATAAAAAAATATTTTTAGAAAAAGAAAGTTTGAATAAATTTATTATTTCTCTTTTCAAAGAAAACTGAATGAAGGACTTATTTAACTTAACTGCTATATTTAAATAAATTTTTTAAAAAAAATATGGATAATTTTTCTTCTTTAACTGTTATCTTGGCAATTATATTTATTGCAAGTCTTTATTTTTTATTTAGGGTTACTTCTAGTACAAAGAACTAAAAAATATTTTCAAATTCATGATTAGATGATCGGATCATCTCTTAGTAGTAAAACCGTATGCTTATTTAAACCATCATTAATCCATTCCTTGTATTCTTCTAGGACACACTTTTTATCAGAATTATCTAAAAAGTTAATTCTTTGTTTTGCATTGTCCAAGGCCAACTTAATACAGAATTTATAATCATTTGAGTTTTCTTGCATAAGTTTTTATTAAATTTTAGTGAAAATAATTTCTTATTCTGTATAGAAAATTACAATAATAAGCGTTGATTTAATAAGAGTATCAAGCAATACGGAAGGATTTTTAATATATTTGGGATAATTAATTTTTTATAAAATCCTATGTCATACGAAGCAGGCAGTAAAGAATGTAGACATTTAATTGAAGCCAAAGAAAGCCTTCTATCAACATTAGATGCGTTAAGTAATATAAATTCGACCGATCTAATACAAATTCAAATTAAAGAAATTTACAATAAATTAGAACAGATGCACGATAATAGAAAAAAAATAGAATCAGCTACAAATTATCTTTAATATATTTATATTTACCGAAAGTTTTCAAAATGTGCTTTTAATCTTCGTTACTTTTTTTTCTGATAATAATTCCAATAAAGCATCAAGCTGTGAGAGTACTTCCTTTGCTTCATTAAGATCTGGCAACAAATCTTCTTTGATCAGCATTTGATGCATCTCTCTAAGTTCTAACCTTATATATCTAAGGTGAGAACATACTTCCTCTCTCTTAGTTGCACTCATATTTCCTTTATATTCTTTACATTATACATCACGATCTTTTTTGACTCCCATAAAAATTTTGTTGAATTGAAAAATCTTTTCAACCCCAATTACATATCAAAATCTTTTAACGTTGCGTTGTAGTAATATATCCCTCATGAAAAAGAAAAAATCAAAAAAAATCCAACCCAATTCAAATTTTAAAAATCAAAAATTAGGTCAAACAAAAAATTCAGCAAAATTAGTATTGTTTGTTTTTGGGATAGGTCCAATTATTGGCATAATAATATTTTTATACAGTAAGGGATTTTTTAATTCGCCAACTATTTAAGTCTCAAGTAATTAAAGTTAATTTGAAATAATAAATTTTATAAAATTTAAGAATAATTATTGAAACTTTTTTAATGAAAATATCCTAAATTCTGCAATTTTTCTAGCATTTTCTAGATTAGATATTAAAAAAGGGTGGTCTGATAAAAGTTCAAATACCTTATCTATCTTGGATCGGATATCATCACAATCAATATTTTCCCATTCCTCATCAAATGACATTGCAAAGCTATCAGCATTATCATATAGTTTGTCTTTCATAATATTTGGAATTTAAATAAAGAAAATTTAAGAAATCCGACCCAAACAGAAATAGTAATTAAAAGAAGCATCTAAAACTATCCTCATGAATATTTGAGAAATAACTTTGTATGGGTATTTCTTAAAATTATACTTTAACCTCATTTTTTAAATTTATAAATAAGTACTATTAATTAAAATCTGGCTACATTTGACAGAAGTGTTACAATATTGACATATATAAAGGCTCATGGAAAATAAAGTTAAAAGAATAGGATATCTCCCTAGAAAAAGAGTACTTGAAATTATTGATGAAATATCCAAGAGCGAATCTATAAGTAGATCTAAGGTAGTCGGATTATTAGTTGAGGAAGCATTAGATGCTAGAGGAATTGCGAATTTTGGATATAATAACATCAGTAAGCCAAATATATACAAGTCAGATAATTTTAAAGATCTCCAAAAGGATAATGCCCAATTAAAAGATGCTGAAGACGAATTTGTTGATGATAGTGGGTACACAGTTTCATCTCACAAAACTTTAGACCGCTCAATATCTTCTGCAGATATTGAATTAGCAAATAAAATAAACATTCTTAAGGAATCAGGATTAATATGACTTTTATAGAGTAATTATTTTATTTTTTAATGCATAACATTGGATCATTGTTTATTCTTAGTCAAGAAAAATATTCTTTTTACTTAATTTGAATATTAAATCCTTTCTAATATTAATTCTGTAATTAAAAATGAAAGATATTAAATGTCCTTCATGCGGCAAAACTTTCCGAATTGATCCCAGCAGCTTTGAAGAAATACTTCTTCAGATAAAAGACGAAGAATTTAACAAGCAAATAAAAGAAAGACTTATCTTGGCTGAAGAAGATAATAAAAAAGCTTTGGAAATTTTAAAACGTGAGTTAAAAATACAGTTAATAGAGCAAAATCGCATTAAAGAGTCTGAGATCCAAACTCTTGAATCTAAATTAAAAATAGCTGAAGAAAAAAAAACAAATGCCCTCAATGATTTAAAAAATCAAGCAACAAATAAAATTAATTCATTGAATAATGAATTAATCAAGTTGAAGGATGAAATCAAAAACCAGTCTTTAATTTCTGAATTATCTTTAAAAAACAAAGTAAGTGACGCTGTTAATAATTTAGAAAAAGAGAACTCTTCATTAACAAATTCAATTGAAAAGATGAAACTTGAACATTCAATTAACGAAAAATTAATTGAAGAAAAGTTTAAAAGCAAAATTAGTGAAAGGGACCTGACTATTCAGGAATTAAGAGAAATGAAGTCTAGATTATCTACAAAGATGGTAGGGGAAACCTTAGAAATCCATTGCGAAACCCAATTTAATCTTAATCGTGCGTCTATGTTTAAAAACTCATATTTCGAAAAGGATAATGATGCCTCTTCGGGAAGTAAAGGGGACTATATATTTAGAGAATTTGATGAAAATAAAATAGAAGTAGTATCAATAATGTTTGAAATGAAGAATGAAAGTTTAAATGGAACTAATAAAAGAAAAAACGAAGATTTCTTAAAAGAATTAGATAAAGATAGAAGGCAAAAATCTTGTGAATACGCAGTTCTAGTATCTCTTCTAGAACCAGATAGCGAACTTTATAATGCAGGAATAGTAGACGTTTCTCATAGATTTCCAAAGATGTATGTTATAAGACCGCAATTTTTCTTGCCCATTATTTCTCTGCTAAGAAATGCATCTATGGAAACCTTAAAATACAAATCACAAATTGATTTAATGAGACGCGAGAATTACGACATAACTAATTTTGAAAGTACTCTTGAGCAATTCAAAAATGCAGTAGGTAAAAATGTTTCACTTGCCCAGGATAGATTTAATGATGCAATTTCAGAAATTGATAAATCAATAACCCATTTACAAAAAACCAAAGAAGCTTTAATTCTTTCGAAAAAACATCTTTTATCTGCTGACAGCAAATCTCAAGATTTGACAGTAAAGAAATTAACTAGAAATAACCCAACCATGAAGAAAAAGTTTAATGATTTAAATAATTTCGAAGATGAAGTTGCCTAATTAAAAAAGTTTTGAAATTAATAATAGTTAAAAATATATTTATTTTCTAACTTATAAATATAGTATAAATAATAAATTAAATGGTAAAAAAATAATGTCTATCAACACTCCTATTTTTAGTATTGCCAAAGATCTTAATGTCGACAGTAATAGAATATTATTAGCCTGCAAGAAACTTGGAATCAACGCAAAAGGTGCGACAAAAAGATTAAATGAAGAAGAATTAAAAAAAATTAAAAGTTATTTTGAAACGGGCAAAAATGTATCAGATGAAGTAATCAACTTAAATAAAGTTAAAATCAAAAGCAGTTCTAAAAAAATTGTAGAAAAGGGAAAGATAAAATATTTTGCAAATAGACTTATTCGCAAATCTTAAATAAAAATTATTTTTTCTAATTAGTTAAAGTAATAAGCCACAGAAGAAAAAAATAATAATTTATCATAAGTAAAAATACTTAAAATGAGCTTAAGCAAAATTTTAAATTCTCTCGAAAAATCTTGGGAAAGAGATCATATTATTTTAAATATAAAGAAGGGGTTAAGCACAGATGAGATAGTTGAAGAATTTCTTGTGAAAAACGAAAGCCAAATTAAAGAATTAAACTCTTTATTAAGACCTGAAGATATTGATTTATTAAATCAAGTAGAAAAACTATCAACTTGTGAATCTAAATTAATAAATGAGATTAAAAATTTAAATTACCTAGAAAATAATGAAAATAATCACATTTTAAATCAAACAAATATTGTGACATCAATTAGAGGTTCTCATAACAAAATTAGTTCATTCATGATTAATTGGAGTAACAAATTTGTAGTTATTGCTCTACTGACAATTTCAGCCATAGCTTTATCAAAACAAGCGTGGGCATAATTAGCTAAATTAACTTCATTGTAAGAGATGTAGTTTTGAGAACTAAACAAGAATATTTAATTAGATATAAAGATGGAAATCTTTATTGTGAACTTGCTGATATTTGGATTGATCCAAGCAAGCCAGTAAAAAAGGCATTAATAACTCATGCTCATTTTGATCACTTTACTTTTGGCTGTGAAGAATACATTTCTACTAAGGAAACGGCGATACTTCTTAAAGAAAGAGTTGGATATAATATCAAAATTAAGACTTTTGAATATGGAGAAGAATTTAAGATAAATGGCATTAATATTTCTTTTCATCCATCCGGTCACATCCTTGGTTCTAGTCAAATAAGGTTTATTTTTGCTGAAGAAAAATGGCTAATTTCAGGTGACTTTAAGCTTCAAAAAGATGAGACTTGCAAACAATATGAAATAGTAAAAACTGATTATTTAATAAGTGAATGTACTTTTGGTTTGCCAATATTTAAGTGGGATGAATCAAATAAAATAGCAAATGATATTTCAAAATGGATTACTAAGTCACCAGAAAAAACTTCTTTACTTTTCTGCTATTCACTTGGAAAAGCTCAGAGATTATTAAACGAAATTAGTCAAACAAATTTTAAAGGCAATATTTATTCCCATGGCAGTATTCATAAAATGA
>CACGBL010000005.1:0-51385 GCA_902571355.1 uncultured Synechococcaceae cyanobacterium
ATATATGGAATTTGGAGGAGGGTATTGATGGATGGAGTAGATATATTGACCCATCAATACCAAGGTATTGATTAAATATTTAATGAAGATGCAACAGTATTAACATCTTTGTCGCCTCTACCAGAGCAATTGATAACTATGTGAGTATCTTTTTCAAGAGTAGGGCATAATTTTTCTAACCAAGCAAAAGCATGGGAAGTTTCAAGTGCAGGTATAATTCCTTCTAGCTCACTAACAAGTTTCAAAGCGTCTAAGGCTTCTTGATCTGTGACTGATCCATATTCTGCTCTACCTATATCTTTTAAATGGCTATGTTCAGGTCCTACTCCAGGGTAATCTAAACCTGCACTTATTGAGTGAGCTTCTTGTACTTGCCCATTATCATCTTGCAAGAGAAGACTCATTGATCCATGCAAAATCCCAACTGACCCTTTAGTGATAGTGGCAGCATGTTTGTCAGTATTAATTCCGCTTCCTGCGGCTTCAACTCCAATAAGACGCACAGAAGTTTCTTTAACAAAAGGATGGAAAAGCCCCATTGCATTTGATCCCCCACCTACACAAGCAAGCAAAATATCAGGAAAAGATCCAAATGATTCCAAACATTGTTTTTTAGTTTCTTCACCTATAACTGCATGAAAATCTCGCACAATCTTTGGGAAAGGGTGCGGACCTGCAACAGATCCTAAAATGTAGTGTGTGGTTTCGACATTAGAAACCCAATCTCTAATGGCTTCACTAGTGGCATCCTTAAGTGTTGCAGTTCCAGAATTTACAACTTTAACTTCAGCTCCTAGAAGTTTCATTCTGAAAACGTTAAGGGATTGCCTTTTTATGTCTTCAGCACCCATGTAGATAATACATTTCAAGCCAAATCTCGCACAAACAGTTGCAGTAGCAACTCCATGCTGACCTGCTCCAGTTTCTGCAATTATTCTTTTTTTGCCCATTCTTATTGCTAGTAAAGCTTGTCCAAGAGCATTATTGATTTTGTGAGCCCCAGTATGATTTAAATCTTCTCTTTTAAGCCATATTCTAGGAGTTGCTTGTTTAGTTTTGTAATGTTCAGTAAGTCTTTTGGCTTCATAAAGTGGTGTCTCTCTTCCTACATAAGTCTTGAGAAGATGATTAAATTCTTCTACAAAAAGTTTATCTTTCCATGCATTAGATGCAGCTGTTTCAAGCTCAAAAAGAGCAGGCATTAGCGTTTCAGGAACATATTGACCACCATATTTTCCAAATCTTCCCTCTTTGGAGGGTTGATTTAAATCGTCATTTTTATAGTTTTGATCTTTGCGAGAAAATGTACTTACCACTTTTTCTATAGAATAAGTATTAACTAACTATAGATTATATTGAAAATAATGGGAAAAAAGAATTGGATCGAATTTGATAATCAAGAAAAAAAATCTAAAGAAGCAGCTAAGGTAGATACTGTTAATAAAAGATCAAAAATAAATATTTCAAAACAAAAAAAAGGCAAAAAGGGAAAGACTGTAACTTTAATTAGGGGTTTAGGCACTGAGGATGAAATCTTATTAAAAGAATTACTAAAAAAAATTAAAGTTTTTTGTGGGACCGGCGGAACATTGATTGATAGAAATATCCAGTTACAGGGTGATATGGTATCGAAATCAGTTGAGTTTCTTCGTAAAGAGGGATTTCATAATTTATGAAGCAAGGGTTAGGATAGGTTTTTAATTTTGATGATGCAAAAAATGAAAGAACAAGATCAAACAAAGTCAACCAATATAAAGTGGCACAACTTAACTATTGACAGAGAAAAGTTAGAGAAAATGAGAGGTCATAAAGGTATGGTTATCTGGTTTACAGGTTTATCTGGTTCTGGTAAAAGTACTTTGGCCAACGCTTTAAATGAAGTTTTACACTTAGATGGTTTTTCGACTTATGTGTTGGATGGAGATAATATTAGACACGGTTTATGTAAAGATCTTGGGTTTTCGGATGAAGATAGAGAGGAAAATATAAGAAGAATTGGCGAAGTTGCGAATTTATTTATGAATGCTGGAATAATAACTATTACAGCATTCGTTTCGCCATTTATTAGTGATAGAGATAAGGTGAGAAAAATTATTGGATCTAAGGATTTTATTGAAGTTTATTGTTCTGCTGATATTAAAGTTTGCGAAGATAGGGATACTAAAGGTCTTTATAAGAAAGCTCGTTTGGGTGAAATTAAGGAATTTACAGGGATTTCTAGTCCATATGAAGCTCCTCATAATCCAGAAATTGTTGTTGATACAGGTTCGTTAGATTTAAATGATTCCGTTGAAAAAGTTATTAACTACCTTAAAAAAGAAAACTTTCTTAACAAGGCCTAATAGAAAAATACTTGTTCATTTATTTTGAAGATAATTGTCAGGTCCAATAGTTGATAATTTATTATTTTTATTTCTTACCTGTTTATGTAGATTTTCTCTGAATTCTTTTAAATTTTTCTTTATGGATTCATCAAATAAACTGATCATCTCTATTGCCAATAATCCAGCATTCTGTCCTCCATTAATTGCAACTGTTGCAACTGGAATTCCAGCGGGCATTTGAACGATTGATAAAAGAGAGTCAATTCCCTTCAGTGTCTTACTCTCTACTGGTACTCCAATTACAGGAATGCAAGTTATGGATGCCAGCATTCCTGGAAGATGAGCAGAACCTCCAGCACCGGCAATTATTACTTTTATGTTTTCTGATTCTGCATTTTTAGCATATTCCATCATTTCAATAGGTGTTCGATGAGCAGAAAGGATACAAACCTCAGTTTTTATTCCAAATTCTCCTAAAATATCAATGGCAGGTTTTAATGTATTCAGATCTGAATCACTACCCATTACGACAGCAATTTTATAAATATCTTTAGAATTCAATTCTGACAAAATAACAAATCAATTCTTTCCTATAATGGCGCGCAATTAATTTGGCGCCAGTTAGTTAGTATGAAAAGAATAAATTTTCATAGAATATTATGACGTCAAATAAGATTATCGAAAAAAGTGAAGTCAGGGAGTATTTTAATGGTACTGGCTTTGAAAGATGGAATAAGATTTATAGCAAATCTAATGAAATTAATACAGTTCAGAAAAATATTAGGAAAGGACATCAAAAAACTGTAGATGATGTAGTCACATATATCAAAAATTATCCTGAACTAACAAAAAAAAGTTATTGTGATGCAGGCTGTGGTGTAGGAAGTCTTTCCATACCTTTACTAAGACTCGGTATAAAAGAACTGCAGATGAGCGATATTTCTTCTGAAATGATTAAAGAAACAAAAAAACGCATTCATAAATTAGGTTTGAATCAAGGTAAAATAAAATATGTAGTTTGTGATCTGGAAAAATTAAAAGGATTATTTGATGTTGTAGTGTGTTTGGATGTATTTATTCATTATCCTCAACCGGTCGCAGAAGAAATGGTTCAACATCTATGCGATTTAAGCAAAGAAAAACTAATCGTTAGCTTTGCTCCTTATACTCCAGTTCTTGCTGTTCTAAAAAATATTGGAAAATTATTTCCTGGGCCAAGTAAAACTACTAGAGCATATACATTGAAAGAAAAGGGTATTATTAATGCTGCTAAAGAAAGAGGATTTAAAGTTGTTAAAAAGAAATTAAATCAAGCTCCTTTTTATTTTTCAAAACTCATTGAATTCGAAAAAATTAAATAATTTATTTAACTAAATGATTTTCAAGTGCATAACGAACTAATTCTGTTCGGCTAGATGTACCTGTCTTGATAAAAAGTCTACTTACATATTTCTCAACATTTCTAATAGATGTTTCAAGCTGTCTTGCAATTTCTTTATTCATCAGTCCCTCTGCTACTAGTTGAAGCACACTTGCTTCTCTAGGAGTAAAACTAGGAAGATTTATTTTATTTTCTGGATTAGTCTCGTTTTGGTCTGTGAGCATAGATTTTATTTCAGTAATTTGTTTTGCCATTTTGCTTACGTCAATATCTGCGAATCGTGCCGCTTCTTTTAATAATCGTTCTTGTCTGTTGATTACATTTTTAACTCTTGCAGCTAATTCATCGGGATCGAAAGGTTTGGAAATATAATCATCAACTCCTGCAAGATAACCTTCTGTTCTGTCTAGGGTCATTCCTTTTGCAGTTAGAAAAATGACTGGAGTTCCTCCTAATTTTTCATCCTCTCTAATTTTTTCTAATAAAGCATAACCGTTGGCTCGTGGCATCATAATATCGCTAATTATCAAATCGGGGAAAATTGTTTGAGCTTTTTCCCAACCATCCTCTCCATCAACTGCAATAAATATTTCAAAGCCTTCATCTTCCAGAAATGTTTTAACTGCTGTTCTTAAACCAGGCTCATCATCAACTAATAAAATTCTTGATTTTTTTACCGGTTCGTTATTTATTTGATTAATTTCATTCATTTTTTTAATTCTTTAATTTGATTTTCTAGTAATAAACAGAATTTTATATACTAAACATAATGCTATCAACTCCCATACTACTAGACTATCAATCTTCGACTCCTTGCTCTAAAGATGTCGTTGATTCTATGAAACCTTTTTGGAGTGAGATATTTTCTAACCCTGCAAGCAAATCTAATTTGGCGGGGATTAACGCGAGCGCTATATTGGAAGCCTCTAGAGAAAAAATAGAACAAAGTTTATTTCTTAAGAATAAAAAAGTTATTTTTACAAGTGGAGCAACTGAATCCAATAACTTAGCCTTATTAGGTTTTGCTAGAAATTTCTATAAAAAAACAGGAAATTATGGACATATTATTACCTTGAAAACGGAGCATAAAGCTGTGTTGGAGCCCTTAAACCAATTAAAAAAAGAGGGATTTATGGTTACAGAAATTTATCCTGAGAAAGATGGCTTAATTTCAGAAGAACAATTCAAAAAAAATATCAGAGAAGATACATTTCTGGTTAGTGTCATGTTGGCAAATAACGAAATTGGAGTTATTCAGCCCATAGAAAATATTTCAAAAATATGTAAATCGAGAGGAATAACATTTCACTCTGATTTTGCACAATGTTTAGGTTATATGCCGTTAGACAATCTTTTATCAGATTTAAACATGATAACCATGAGTTCTCACAAAATATATGGTCCTAAAGGGATAGGACTTCTTTTGATTGATGAAGAAATTAATCTTGAGCCTTTAATTGTTGGAGGAGGTCAGGAATATGGTCTTAGGTCTGGCACATTACCTCTTCCTTTAGTAGTTGGCTTTGCTAAAGCAATAGAGATAGCAGTTTTTAATCAAAAAAATAATACTGAGAAATTACTTTTTTATAGAAATAACCTTTTAGAGGGGTTGTTAAAAAATAATTCTGGTTTATTAATTAATGGCTCCATAGAAAAAAGATTACCTCACAATTTAAATTTTACTGTAATGGATTTAAACGGAGCAAAGTTTCATAAACTTTTAAAATCTAAAATAATTTGTTCTACTGGATCTGCATGTAGTAATGGTGAACCATCTCATGTTTTACTAGCCTTAGGAAGATCTATTAAAGAAGCAGAATCTTCAATAAGGTTAAGTATTGGATTAAGTACTAATTCAAAAGATATAAAACAAGCAATTTATATTCTTACAGATACGATTAGATCATTACGATAGAAATTATTGGCATTTAATTTAATTGAGCAATTCTTAATTTTCCACTTCTAGCTCTTTTATTTAGTTCAACTTCTTGTTCTGAAGGAGTTATAGGCTTTTTTGTCAGGTTTTTTAGTCTTTGATCATTCTTAAAACAACTTTTAACTAACCTATCCTCAAGGGAATGAAAACTAATAATAGAAATAATACCCCCTGGCAAAAGCCATTCAGGTACAACTTGCAAAAATTTTTCTAATACTTCAATTTCTTTATTAACAGCAATTCTTAGTGCTTGAAATGTTCTTGTTGCTGGATGTATTTTTTTATATCTTTGTTTTGGTGGGAAGCAGCCTGCAATAGAATAAGCTAACTCTTTTGTCCCAGAATATTTCCCATTTTCCTTCAAATCCAATTTTATTTTCCTGGCAATCTTTCTTGATAATCTCTCATCTCCATATTTATAGATTAGGTTAGCTAGATCTTTTTCATTTAAAGCCTCAATTAATTTCTCTGCATCAACATCAAGAAAAGGATTCATGCGCATATCAAGCGGACCATCTTTTTGGAAACTAAATCCTCTTTTAGGGTCATCAATTTGGTTACTATTTACTCCAAGATCTGCAATCACAAAAGAAACTTTTTCTTGTGGTACAAAATCCGCAAAATTTGAAGCCCTTATATCAATCCTACTTTTAAACTCATCAAGTTTTTTTGATGCTGATTTTCTTGCGAATGGATCTTGATCAAGTCCAATTATATTTAAATCCGAATATTTTCTCAATAAATGATAAGAGTGCCCGCCTCCGCCTAAAGTTGCGTCTATTCCTTTAAGTTGATTGTTATGTATAAGTGGGTAATGCTCTAATGAGGCCATAATCTCATCTGTCATAACTGATTGATGATTGAAAAAAGATGAATCAGATAGGTCAGTTTGCATAACTTTCGACTAAGATTTATTTAGAAGTTAAATTTCGAATGGCTCAGCTAGAGACTAGAACAGAACCAATGGTGGTCAATTTTGGCCCTCACCATCCCTCAATGCATGGGGTTTTAAGGTTAGTTGTAACTCTTGATGGTGAGAATGTCATTGATTGTGAGCCAGTAATTGGATATTTACATAGAGGAATGGAAAAGATAGCTGAAAATAGGACAAATGTAATGTATGTCCCTTATGTAAGCAGAATGGATTACGCAGCAGGAATGTTTTATGAAGCTATTGTAGTAAACGCTCCTGAAAGATTAGCTAATATTCCAGTTCCCAAAAGAGCTAGTTACATCAGAGTTCTTATGCTCGAACTTAATCGTATTGCTAATCATCTTTTATGGCTTGGTCCCTTTTTAGCAGACGTAGGAGCTCAAACTCCATTTTTCTATATTTTTAGAGAAAGAGAGATGATCTATGATCTCTGGGAAGCTGCTACTGGACAAAGGCTAATAAATAATAATTTCTTTAGGATAGGCGGTGTCGCATGTGATCTCCCATACGGATGGTTAGAAAAATGTATAGACTTTTGCGATTGGTTTGGTCCTAAGATAGATGAATACGAAAAATTAATTACAAATAATCCAATTTTTAGAAAAAGAATTGAAGGTCTTGGAACAATACAAAGAGACCAGGCAATTAATTGGTCTTTGTCTGGGCCTATGCTTAGAGCTTCTGGAGTTTCCTGGGATTTAAGGAAAGTTGATAGTTATGAATGTTATGACGATTTTGATTGGCAGATTGCTTCGGAAAAAGAAGGAGATTGTTATGCGAGATATCGAGTAAGAGTCGAAGAGATGAGACAATCACTAAGCATCATTCGCCAAGCCTGCAAAATGATTCCAGGAGGTCCAACAGAAAATTTAGAAGCTCAAAGAATGGCGACTGAAGATAAGAAAAGTGAAATATTTGGTATCGACTATCAATATGTAGCTAAGAAGGTTGCTCCAACTTTTAAAATTCCTAACGGAGAATTATATACAAGATTAGAGTCCGGCAAAGGAGAAATAGGTGTATTTATTCAAGGAAATAATGAAGTTACCCCATGGAGATTTAAAATCAGAGCAGCTGATTTAAATAATCTGCAAATATTGCCTCATATTCTTAAAGGTGCCAAAATCGCTGATATTATGGCAATCCTTGGTTCAATAGATGTCATTATGGGATCTGTTGATAGATAATTTTTTTAAATGAAACCCTCTGACTGGTTAATATTGCAGAAGAAGGTAAGGTTTGGTGATTGTGATTCTGCAGGTGTAATTCATTTTCATAACTTATTAAGATGGTCGCATGAAGCTTGGGAAGAAAGTATTGAAATCTATGGGATCCCTTGTCATGATATTTTCCCAGATTTTTCTATACGTAAAAGTCAAATTATTTTTCCAATAGTAAATTGTGAAGCAAACTTTCATGCGCCTATAAAAATTGGAGATTTATTAAAAGTAAAAATTGCCCCTCATAAAATTAATACTCATTTGTTCCAAGTAAATAGCTTTTTTATAAAAAATGGAAATAAAGTAGCCGAAGGGAAAATCATACACTGTTCTTTAGATGTTGATTCAAGAAATAAAATAGAAATTCCCGATCAGCTAGAAAGATGGATAGAGGCTTCTAATGTGAGTACAAATTTAAAAGAATGCTGATTATTATTTTTTAAATTTATAGTTTATTTTTTCAGTAATGCTATTTTTGTTTTTAACAATCCACTTTTCAGGCTTTTCATGTTTAGGCCAACTTTGAGAAAAATTTTTTAATGAATTTAAAGAAATTTCAATATTTTTATCATTTGTAAGTTCTCTAAATTCAACTATTACTTTAATTTTATTTCCCCATAATTTGTTAGATACTTTCGAAATATTGAATTTATTAATTGGGATATTTTTTTTCATAATGAAATCATTTAATCTAGATTCAATTACTTCAGGGAAAACAACTTCTCCTCCTGAATTAAAGGCATTATCACTTCTTCCAACAAATTTTAAATAGTAAGAATTATTGATTTGCTTAATTTCACCTAAATCACTTGTTTGCCACCACCCATTTTTATTTTTGAAATTTTCAGTTTTTAAAGAATCTATTATTTCGATTCCAATTCTGGCTGATTTTATTTCGATTAATCCTTGTGCGTTAATTCTTATTTTTGTATCAGGTAGTATTTCTCCAACATTTTTAAAACCCATTAAGAATTCTTTTGGTTTTAAACTCGTAACCATTGCTGCTGTTTCAGTTGAGCCGTAACAAGGTGCTAATTTTATTTTTTCTTTTATACATTGTTCTGCAGTTTCGTCTGAAATTGAAGCTCCACCCACCCAAATTAGATCAAAAATTTTTAGCCAACTAATTCCATCTTTTTGAGCTAAAAGTCTTTGTAATTGGGTAGGTACTAATGACGTAATCAAGTGTTTTTTGTTTTTTTTAAATTTAATTGTGAAAAGTAAAAGTTCTCGAGTTTTTTTTATCAAATTCGGAGAAATATTAATACAATCACATCCCCAAGTTTGACTTCTAAAAATTGGCATTAATCCACTTATATGGTTCAGGGGTAAAGTATTTAAAATTAAGCAGTTTTGTAATTCAAATCCTTGCTCTATTAGCCATTGACCTGATGTAGTTGCAGATAATTTAAGATTATTTAAATGGTGAAAACAATGTCTCGGTTTTCCAGAACTCCCACTACTGTTTAAGATAATTGCGGGCCCATTTTCAGTAATTGAATCTAATACATCTTTGTCTTCATAAAATTTGTTTTTTACATAAATAATTTTATTCTCTCTAATTTTTTCAATAATTTTTTCTACAGATTGAGTTTCGTTATTTTCAACTTCAATAGTATGAATTTTATTTTTCATAGTTGATCCCATATCTTTTTTGCTTCATTTAAAAATAGAAACGAATTAGGGAATTTATTCATTGCTAAACCAGGAACTTTTGGCGTTGGTCCTTGTAATTGTAGAGAAGATAAATGATGGAGCCATCTCTTTCCTATTCCAGTTTCAAATGAGGTACTTATAGATATTAAAGCTTTTTTATTTTCTAATTCTCTTAAAAGCTTAACTGGATTATTTTCTTGAGAAGGCCTTCTAATTTGCCAACCCTTCCACTCATCAATCAAAGTTGGAAATTTTAAAAGTGATTCGTCTAAAGCTATTGGAATTTTTTTGTTTAGTTCTGTCAGTCCATCAATATCATCAACACAGAGAGGTTGTTCTAACCAATCTATATTTTTATTATCTTTCAAAATATCAGCCCATCTATTAGCTATGTCTCTTCCCCAAGAACCATTAGCATCTATTCTTAACTTAATATTATTATCTATGTTGCTTAAAATTTCTTCTAATTTTGCTTCTTCCTCATGGTTGTTTTTTAGTGCTACTTTCCATTTTAAGGTTAATGATTTTCCAATATCACAATGTCTTTTTTTAATATCATTTAGATTTGAAACTACATTTTCATTATTTAACAATATGGCTGTTTTACCAATTTCATCAAAGTAGTAGTTTTCTTTAAAAATTATTTTTCCATTGATCTCAGCTAATGCAGAATTTATTGCAGATTGAATGCATGGGTGAAAAATATTTATTTTCTCAGATAAATTAAATTCCTCTATATACTCAGGGATCATATCTAGTTGTTTCGCACACTTTTTCAAGTCTTTTTTATGTAGCGGTGAAACTTCTCCAAACCCTATTTTTTTATCATTACTTATTAATTTAATTATCCAACCCGATTTTGTATGGTAGTTGGCTTTAGAATTTTCTACTTTGGCCGACAACTTAAAGCTAAAAGATTTTTTTTGAAATATTAAGTTCATTTATTTAGCAAGTAATTAAATATTAATCCTGTGATTAAACCAATTCCATTAAGAGTTTGAAATTTTATTGCGACGAATTTGCAATTTTTTATTGCAGAAGGTTTTGCATACGAAGATTTTAATAAATTTATAAGTCTTATTGCTTGAGGAAAACTAAGCAAATAAAGGATGCAAAAAACTGGAATAAATCCATAAACTATTGTGAAAAGTTGGAAAATATATATTGTAAAAATTATCCAAGGCACAAATTGAGAACCATTTTTTGCCCCTAAGCGAACTAAAGGTGAATTTTTACCATGCTTTTTATCTTCAGAAATTTGATGAAAATGAGAACAAAATAATACAAGAGTTGTTGCCAAGGAAGGTCCTGAACCAAGTAATAAAGAAACTTTCCATGGAATATCTTCGAAGTAAATATTAGACGGATTTAACGCAATTAAGACTGCAGAGTACGCAAAAGGTCCAAATGCAAGCCAGCATAATGGTTCTCCTAAACCTTGATAGCCCAATCTAAAAGGAGGACCTTGATATAAATATCCTAAGAAGCAGCAAGCTGCCACCAAAATAAAAATGTTTATACTTGTTGATACTGAAATAATTAAAATTATTAATAAACCAATAACTAAAGATGTATATGCAATAAATGAAATTATTTTTTTATTTTTTACAAGATTTACAATTGAATGGAATTTAAATTCATCGATTCCTGTTTCTGCGTCGTATAAATCATTAGTTAGATTTTCCCAAAGTAATATCAAAATTGCAGCCAAAGTAAATGAAATCAAATTATAAATTTTTACCTCTTCATATTGATTGAGCAAGTAAGCCCCTGTAATTAAAACTGGAAGTATGGCAACAGAATAAAGAGGCCATTTTATTGCTTTTTTCCATAATTTTTTTTTATCTTCGTCCATTTTTAATTAACACGCAAAATTAGATAATTATTGAATGTAGTTTATAAATTGAGTTACATTTTTTACTTTATTGCATCATTTTTAGTTATTTTCAATAAGTAATGAAAAATGATTTAAACTTAACAGATTTTTTAAAAGATGTGTTTTCCTCTTTCGATAAGAAAGTTGAAAATTCTGGATTAGTAAGTATTTGTGTTGAGATTCCTTGTGTTGATTTATTTCAAGTTTATGAATTGTTAATAAATCAATATCCGTTTTCTTCATTTTGGGAGGAATCTGATGGCATTTCATATATAGCTTTCGAGAAGTGTAAATATGTTACTCTGGATGGCCCAAAAAGATTTGAGGTAGCAAAAGAGTTTAATTCTGAGAATTTTAAAAATTTAATTAACTTAACTAATGAATCGCATAATTCTGCACTTTCAAAAATAATTTATTTATTTTCTTTCTCTGAAAATTTGAATAATAAGAATTTACCTTCAGATATCCCTAGTTTGGAAGCCATTTTGCCAAAAATATTAATTACTAAAAGTGGCAAGAATTGCTGCATAAGAATCAATGGTCATGTTGAAGGTAAATCATCATTAAGAACATTAATTGAAGAAATATGGACAATTAGAAATCAAGTTATTAATTCTGGCTCAGAATTAATAAAATCAACTGGCTTAAAAACTAGTTTTTATTCCCCTTTTATTGATGATTTCTCACGCTCCTTAGAAGCTTCTAAAACAAACATGAAAAAAGTAGTAAATAGAGGAATGCAATTAGTAGAGAAAGATATCCTCGAAAAGATAGTTTTAGCGAATAGGATTAAAATAAAACTTAAAAATAAATTAGATTTAGTAGAAATTTTAAAAAGATTTAAAAAGAAGCAACCAAATACATGTAGATATGTTTGGAAAAGGAATAGTAAGGATATTTTGTTTGGAGCATCTCCAGAAAAATTATTTTCTTTCTCTAAACCTAATTTAACTTTAGAGGCTCTTGCTGGAACTATCTCTACTAATTCAAATTTTAAGAAACTCCTCAAAAGTACTAAAGACTTAAAGGAACATAATTATGTAATACAACATTTGATTAAATCTTTAGAAGTTTCAAAAATAACAAACTTTAAAAAAAGTGATATCAAGGTAAATTCATTTGGAGATATTTCTCATTTGCAAACACTCATTTTCTCTAAAGTTGAAAATATTTGTCCTTTTGAATTACTTAAAAACTTACATCCATCTCCAGCTGTTTGTGGATACCCAAAAAATGCAGCATTGGATTGGATAAACACTCTTGAGTCTTTCCCTAGAGGAAATTATGCTTCTCCAATGGGTTGGGTTGATTCATCAGGCAATGCTTCATTTCTTTTGGCAATAAGAGGCGCAAGATGTATTGAAGAAAATATTGAATTTACTGCAGGTTCAGGTATAGTTTCTGGCTCCGTTTTAGAGAAAGAAATAGATGAGATTAAATTAAAATTTGAATCTATAGTAAAACAGATATTTTGCGCTAAAAATCCTAGATAATTTCTACTAATTTTTCAATAACTTCCTCTGAAACATTTTTATTGGATAAATTTTCTATTTCTCTTAAACCTGTTGGACTGGTTACATTAATCTCGCTAAGCATTCCATTTATTACATCAATACCTACAAAAAATAAACCCTCATCTTTGAAGTGTTGAGATAATTCAGAGCAGATACTTTTTTCTTTTTCTGTTAATAATGTAGGTTCAGCCTTGCCTCCCATCGCTAAATTACTCCTAAAATCGCCTCCTTGAGGAATCCTATTTATTGATCCAATTGCTTCTCCGTTTACGATAATTATTCTTTTATCACCCTCTATGACTTCAGGAATAAATTTTTGCATCATAACGGGTAATTCTTCTTGAGAAGTGATTAATTCAATGATTGATTTAATTCCTGGAGAATTTTTATTTATCCTTATAACACCTTGACCACCTTTTCCTCCAAGAGGTTTTATGACTACTTCATTATTTATATTTGCAAAATTAATAAGATCTTTTACCTTACTCGCAACTATTGTAGGTGCCATTAAGTGGCTGTATCTTAAAGCACCTAGCTTTTCATTCCACGCTCTTAACGATGAGGGTTTGTTAATTACTTTTACTCCTTTTCTTTCGGCAACTTCTAAAAGATGGGTTGCATATAAATAAGCCTCATTTACAGGAGGATCTTTTCTCATCCAAATGCAATTAAATTCGGCGAGAGGTATGCAATCATTCTCTTTGAAAGAAATCCACGGAATTACTTCAACTTTTATGGAAGATGCCCATACTTCATCACCTCTAGCTTCCAGGTCTTGAGGAGTACAACTCCAGATTTCAATATTTTTTTTTGATGATGCTTGCATTAAAGCAGCAGTTGAATCTTTTAAGGGATTTATATTTTTAATTGGATCTATTACGAATAGAAATTTCATAAGATCTAGTTTAATAATGCTTCTAATTTATTTTCATTTTCTAATGCGTAGAGATCATCGCAGCCTCCGATACCCTCATTATCTATAAAGATTTGTGGTAATGTTCTTCTACCATTAGCTCTTTCAATCATCAATGCTCTGGCATCTTCGTCGCCATCTATTTTATATTCTGTAAAATTTACATTTTTTTTCTTGAGTAGTGATTTTGCTCGAATACAGAATGGGCAATATTGCCAAGTATAAATTTCAACTTTGGACATTTTTTTAAAATAATACTTAGTTTATACTATTAAACAAAAGTGCTTGTTAGATTATAAATAACGATTAAATTCTATTTTGATAGATATTACAGATTTCAAAAAAGATCTTTCGGAACTAACAAAGCGCCTGGGTAATGCTCAGGATTGTCTTTGACGTTCCAAGATTAAAAGCGAAAAGGAAAGAGTTAGAGCAAATTTCTGCTCAGCCTGAATTTTGGGAAAATCAAGAAGAAGCTAAAAAGCAAATGTTAATCCTTGATGATGTCAAAGCACAACTCGAATTGTTAGATAAATGGAAAACTTTTATTTCTGATGCTAATGCCTCACTTGAGCTTTATGCTCTAGAACCCGAAGAGGAAATGATTTTAGAATCGCAGCTGGGATTAAAGAAATTAAGAGAAAATTTGGATAAATGGGAATTTGAAAGATTGTTATGTGGTGAATACGATAAGGAAGGAGCAGTAGTTTCTATTAACGCAGGTGCGGGTGGAACAGATGCGCAGGATTGGGTAGAGATATTATTAAGAATGTACTCAAGATGGGCCGATAATAATCAAATGAGCCTTGTCATTAATGAATTATCTCAAGGAGAAGAAGCAGGTATTAAAAGTGTAACGTTTGAAATTGATGGAAAATATGCATATGGCTATCTGCAACATGAAAAAGGAACTCATAGATTAGTAAGAATTTCTCCTTTTAATGCCAATGGCAAAAGACAAACCAGCTTTGCTGGGGTAGAGGTTATGCCAAAATTAGATGATAAAATTTCACTTGATATACCTGAAAAAGATTTAGAAATTACAACGAGTAGATCCGGTGGAGCTGGAGGACAAAATGTTAATAAAGTAGAAACAGCAGTGAGAATTGTTCATTTGCCTTCAGGGATTTCAGTAAGATGTACTCAAGAAAGATCTCAATTACAAAATAAAGAAAAAGCTATGTTACTTTTAAAGTCTAAACTATTAGTGATTGCTAAAGAACAACGAGCTGCTGAAGTCGCTGATATTAAAGGTGATATTGTGGAAGCTGCATGGGGCAATCAAATAAGAAATTATGTTTTCCATCCCTATCAAATGGTAAAAGATCTTAGGACTATGCAGGAGACTAACGAGTTAGATAGTGTTTTAGATGGTGGACTTGACCCATTTATTCATGAATTATTACGTATGAATATTTCTTCTAATGAATCTATTGAATAACTAATGGAAAATAAAAACGAAATTTTAGAAAAAAAAGTTTCTCCTCCAAGTTTTATAAAGCTTGCTATGAGAAATATGGTAAGGAAAGGCTCAAAAAGTATTTCTCATTTTTCAATAACCTTTCTAGTTTTAATTGGGATATTAATACTTGTGGCCACAATAGGTAAGCCCAATATTCCAGTTTAAGAATGTATGAAAGAAAAAATTATTTCTGAAATAAATTTAGATTTGGTTTTTCAATGTAATGATTTCTCTCAATTTTCAAATAAGTTAAAAGATACTAAAACTCATCTTATTTTTGAATCTATTTTTTGGGAGAAAGTTTTTTTATCTTGGATAAATACTATATTAAAAAAAGAGGATTATGAATTACCAAATTATATTTTTGAAAAAAAATCTTTTTCATTAGGCTTACAGATAATATCTAATCAAGAAATTGCTTCTTTGAATAAGAAATGGATGCAAAAAAATGGTCCAACTGATGTTCTATCTTTTCCAATTATTTCTGATGAATCTCTAAATAATTTAGATCATATAGAGTTGGGAGATATTTTTATATCATTAGAGATGGCACTTGTGCAATCTTATGAATATAAACATTCAATCTATAGAGAGATGATCTGGTTGGCTAGTCATGGATTTTTACATCTTTTGGGATGGGAACATAATAATGAGAATGATTTAGAAAATATGTTAAATTTCCAAGAATATTTAATTACTCGATTAGATTAAAAATAAATGAAAAAAAAAATAAACTATTTAGAAAATAGAAAAGAATCATACAAAACTTCTAGTAATGTATTTTTAAGTTTTAAGTATGCTTTCAGTGGTATTAGTTATGTATTAAAAACTTCAAGAAATTTTAAAATTCAATTAATTTTTGCAGTTGCAAGTTTAATAATTGGTTTTTTACTAAAAATTAGTCTAAGTAATTATGTTATTTTGATTGCAACAATAATGTCTGTTTTAATATTAGAAATATTGAACACATCTATTGAATCAATCGTTGATTTAGTAGTGAAAAAAGAATTTAGTATTTTGGCTAAAATTTCAAAAGATACTTCTGCAGGAGCAGTATTATTAGCTTCCATTAATTCTGTTATTATTGCTGTATATATCTTTGTTCCTAAAATAAAGTTGTTATTTTAAAACCATATAAATATGTTTCTTGTTATTGATAATTACGATAGTTTTACTTATAACCTTGTTCAATATTTAGGAGAACTTTCAGTTGAGCATGAAATAACTAAAGAATTAATAGTTAAAAGAAATGATGAAATTACTTTAGAAGAAATTATAAAACTAAATCCTGGTGGAATTCTCTTATCTCCAGGTCCAGGTAATCCAGATCAATCTGGAATTTGTCTGCCAATTCTAAAAAAATTATCTAAAAATATTCCGACCTTGGGAGTTTGTTTAGGCCATCAAGCTTTGGCCCAAGCTTTTGGAGGTAAGGTTATAGTTGGGAAAGAACTTATGCATGGTAAGACATCCAAAATATTTCATAATCAAAAAGGATTGTTTAAAGATATAGAGACCCCATTTGTGGCTACTAGATACCATAGTCTTATAGTTGATTCAAGTTCTTTACCATCTTGTTTCGACATAACTGCGACTTTAGAAGACTCAACAATTATGGCTATCTCTCATAAAGAATATAAACATTTACATGGGGTACAGTTCCATCCTGAAAGTGTGTTGACGCAATTTGGTCATAAATTAATTAGTAATTTTCTAAAAATGGCTGAACAAAAGTAAAATAAAAAAAAATAATATTATGATTTCTCAAATTAAAAACTTTTTATTTTTGATATTAGTTAGCTCTTTTTTACCTACCTCATTATTGGCAAGGAACTTAGGAATAAAAAGTTTGGGACATAGTAGTTTTTTAATTACTAGTGCAGATAAATCTATTCTTTTAAATCCCTTTAAAGCAATAGGTTGTGCAAGTAATTTAAAGGAGCCAAAAGAAGTCAACGTAGATTTTATTTTGGCTAGTTCTAGGCTTCCAGATGAAGGATATAACCCTAATGATCAATTAATGTTCGTTGAGCCAGGAATCTATCAATTTGAGGATATTTTATTAAATGGAATTTCTGTACCACATGACAGAGTAGATGGAAGAAGATTTGGGATGGCAACTGTTTGGAGTTGGGAGCAGAATGACCTTAAAATTGTTCATATGGGAGGAGCTGCTGGTGATATTGATATAAACAGTCAAATTATTTTGTCTGCTCCAGATATATTGTTTATTTCAATTGGAGGAGGAATAAAATCTTACAATGGTAAAGAAGCCTCAAAAATAGTTAAGCTTCTAAAACCTAATGTAGTTATTCCTGTTCACTTTGAACGCGGCAAAAAAATTAATAAAGAATGTGATTTCTCAAATGCTGATTTATTTATCGAAAATATGAAAGATTTTAAAGTAAAATATGTTGGAAAAGATTTTCAAATAAAACCTAAAAGAATCGATCAAAATACAATTTATATTTTCAGTAATTAATTTTTTAAATCTAATATATTGTAATTGTCCCAGAAAAAAATCATTTGTTCTTTAGTTCCAATACTAACCCTTATAGAATTACCGATATCTTTTTTGTTTTCCATACTTCTAATAAGAATACCTTTTTCTCTCATCTGTTGTATTAAGATTTTAGGATCTTTTTTTGGCCAAATTAAGAAATAATTACCTCCACTAAAGTGAGTTCTGATTTTTGTTGATTTAAATTTATTTAAAATCCATTCCCTCGCCTTTTTTACTTCTAAAACATAATTATCAATATATGATTTGTCTTTAAGTGCTGCTAATGCAGCTGTTATGGCAAAGCTGTTTACATCATATGGTCCTGTAACTTTATTAATGTACTGAATTAAACTTTTATTGCCAAAAGTAAAACCTATTCTTAAACCAGCTAGACCTGCAGTTTTTGAAAGAGATTGGATTATTAGTATATTTTTATTCTTTTCAAAATCTATCGATTCAAGAAGACTATCTCCATTAAATTTTTCATATAGTTCATCAACAACTATTAATGAATCTTTATTGATATTGGCTAAATTAATTATTTCATGAGAGCTTAGAACAGTTCCTGTTGGATTATTTGGATTGCAAATAAATATTAACTTTGGATTATGCTTTATTATTTTTTCCCTAAATTCTTCGATGGGGAATAGAAAATTTTCTCCAATGTAAGAACAACTTATTTTTTTCATTCCTCGGATTTCTGCACAAGGAGAATAGTAACCAAAAGTTGGATTTGTTGTTAGAAATATTTGATCTTTTTCTCCAAAGCAATTGAAAATTGCATTTATTGCTGCATCTGCTCCATTGAAAATTCCGATTTCATCATTACCAAATTTTCTTGAATCAAGATATTTATCACATAAAAATTTTTTTAAAAAATTATATTCTGGATAAATTGAAATCTCATCTAATTTTATAGCTTGTAATGCCTCTAGAACCTTAGGACTTGGACCTAAAGTATTTTCATTAAAGTCTAAGCGGAGTAAATTTCTTCTATTTTCTAAAGGTGCAGAGTAAGACTGCATATTTATTATTTCTTCTCTTGGTTTTGGGAAAAGATTATTTAATGGATCAAAATCATTCATTACATTCTTTCTAAAGTTTCAATTCCTAAAAGCTCTAAGCTTAATTTTAGTGTTTTTGCAGTTAGGTCACATAAATTAAGCCTAGAAATTTTTATATTTTTTTCTTCTTTGAGGATTGGAACTTGATCATAGAATCTATTAAAAGTCTGACATAGCTCGAACAGATAATGGCATAATCTATTTGGCATTAAGTCTTTTTCAATAGAAATTATGACTTCATCGAACTTAAGTAATTTTCTGATAAGTTTCCACTCAGATTTATGTTCATAATTTACGTACTGAAAATCTTTAGAGTCATAAACAAAATTATTTTTTCTTTTAATTCCTAAAATTCTTACAAGTGTATATAACAAATAAGGAGCAGTATTACCATTTAGGGAAAGCATTTTATCAAAACTAAATTGATAATTTGTAATCCTATTTTGACTTAAATCTGCATACTTAACAGCTCCTAATCCAATAATTCTTGAAGTATTTGCTATAAACTCTTCGGTCTCATAACGATCTTCATCTTCTAATCTTTTCAATAAATCTTCTTTTGCTCTTCTAACTGCTTCATTTAATAAATCTTTTAGGCGTATTGTTGTACCTTCTCTTGTCTTTAGTTTTTTGCCATCAATTCCTTGAACTAACCCAAAAGGGACATGGTCTACTTGACAATTTTCTGGGATCCATTTTGCTTTTTTTGCAACTTGAAAAACTCCAGCAAAATGATTTGCTTGCCCATGATCAGTTACATAAATAATTCTTGAGGCATCATCGCCATTGGGAGGTTTATTGAATCTGTATCTTATAGCAGCAAGATCTGTAGTGGCATAATTAAAACCCCCATCTTTTTTTTGAATAATTAGCGGTAAAGGTTTGCCTTCTTTATTAGTCATCCCATCTAAAAATACACATTTTGCTCCTTGATCTTCTACTAATATTTTTTCTAAATTCAAATCATCAATAACTGATTTTAAGAAGGGGTTATAAAAAGATTCACCTCTTTCTTCTATTTTTATTTTTAAATTTTTATAGATTTCATCAAATTCTTTCCTTGATTGATCACATAATAATTTCCAAGCTTTAATCGATTTAATATCCCCACTTTGTAACTTAACTACTTCCTCTCTAGATCTTTTTTGAAATTCAGATTCGTTATCAAATCTTTTTTTTGATTCTTTATAAAATTCAACTAAATCACTTATTTTGATCTTTCCTATTTCTTCTAGATCATTTGAATATAAATCTTTGAGCTGAGTAATAAGCATACCAAATTGTGTTCCCCAATCACCAACATGATTGAGTCTTAATACTTCATAACCTCTTAACTCGAAAATTCTAGATATTGAGTCACCTATTATTGTTGATCTTAAATGCCCTACATGCATTTCTTTAGCAATATTAGGGCTAGAAAAATCTACAATAACTTTATTGGACAAACCACTATCTAAATCTTTTCTAATTAGAGGTATGCCAGCCCTATTGCATTGAATATTTGACTTAATTTCATTTATTAGAACCTCATCTTTTAATTTTATATTTATAAATCCAGGTCCAGCTATTTCTAGACTCTTACATAATTTTGATATGCTTATATTTTTATTTAAAAGGTTAATAAAATCATTAGAAATATCTCTTGGGTTCTTTTTATATATTTTAGATAAACTTAAACAAACATTACATTGATAATCACCAAATTCCTCTTTTGATGATTGTGTAATTAAATTTTTTCGAAGAATTTCGAATTCTCCTTTTTTATCATTTTTTTCAAGACTATCTAAAAGAGATTTTTCAAATTGTTTTGTTAATTCTTTAAAAATGATTAGCATTAATTATTCAATTATTTATCTATATAATTAATTAATATAACGCATACTCAAATCAATCCAATTACTTTTGGTGATTGAAGAACTTGTTGAAATTAAATCAATACCTTTTATTAGATATTTACTAATTTCTTCAGGTTTAATTCCAGAAACTTCTATTATCAAATTTTTATTTACTTCTTTTTTTAGGCTATTCATTGATAAATCTCTTAATTCTTGAACGTTTTTTTTGATTATTTCAGGGTTAAGTTCATCCAATAAGACACTATCTGCTCCTGCTAATACTGCTTCTTTTGCCTGTTCGATATTCTCAGCTTCAATTATGATATGAGTTGTAAAAGGCGAATTTAGTCGAATTTTTTTTACTGCATTATTAAGATTATCTGTCCATGCAATGTGATTTTCTTTTATCATAGCTGCATCGTATAAACCCACTCTATGATTGACTCCACCTCCGCATTTGAATGCATATTTTTCAAATATTCTTAAGCCAGGAGTTGTTTTCCTAGTATCTGCTAATTTTATATTTGTACCTTCTAACTTATTTACAAGATTCTTTGTGTATGTTGATATTCCAGATAAATGCATTGCTATATTTAAGCTTATTCTTTCACTAGCTAGCAAACTTTTTGAAGGCCCATATATTTCTAAGAGTCTTTGATCTTTAACAAATTGATCTCCATCAGAGATATTAAATTTTGGACTGATTTTTAAATCAATTTTTCTAAAAATTTCTTTTATAATTTCAACCCCGCAGAATATACCCTCTTCTTTTGCAATCCAATATGCATTACCATTCTCTTCTGTAATAGAGGAACTTGTAAGATCTCCCCTACCTATATCTTCATCGATCCAATTATCAATGATTTTACTTATTATTGGAGTATTTAAATCCACTAAACTAAGAAATAATTAATTAATAAAAATTAAACTGAAGTTAAAGAATCAACTATATATCACTATGTAATTTAACTCAAATTTATTTACCAATACAAAACTTAGAAAAAATATTATTTAGAAGTTCCTCTGTTAATTCTTGACCAGTTATTTTAGATAAGTTTTGAATTCCATCTCTCAGCTCAATTGATAACAAATCAAATGGCAATTTATTTTCAATTATTTCATCAGTATCATTTAAATTAGATAAGCAAGCAGACAAATTTGTTAGATGTCTTTCGTTTAAAAATATATTGATATTTTCTACTTGTTTTAATCCGCATTTTTTTATAATTGTGTCTATTAATAATCTTTCACCATCATTATTCTTAATACTCATAAGAATTGTGTTTTTTAACTCATTTGAATTAATATTTTTGCAATCAATTAAATCTTTTTTGTTGCCCAAAATAGTAATTAATTTTTCTTTGGGAATTTCTTGTATTATTTTTTTGTCTTCTTCATTAAATCCTTCTTCAAGACTATAAATATAAATTATAAAATCTGACTCTTTTATTTTCCCAAAACTTTTTTTAATTCCAATACTTTCAATTTGTTCATGAGTTTCTCTTATGCCAGCAGTATCAACTATTTTCATTGGAATATCATTAATAGTTAAATTAACTTCAATAACATCTCTAGTTGTTCCAGGAATATTAGTTACGATTGCTTTCTCTTTTTTTGCAAGCAAATTTAATAAAGAGCTTTTGCCAACATTTGTTTTACCTATAAGCGCAATGGATATTCCATTGTGAATATATGAATTTCTTTTTGCATTTTCTATTAGTAATTCTATTTTTTCTTTGACTTTTTTAATGTTTTTTAGATATTTGGTGTAATCAAAATCTGTGAAGTCTTCTTCAAAATCAACTCTCGCTTCTATTTCGCAAAGTTGATTTATAAGGTCATTTTTAATATCATCAATTTTTTTCTTTATTTCTCCTTGAACCCCGCTAAAGGCTAACTCGGCTGATCTGGTATTGCTTGCATTAATTAATTGATTAATCGACTCGGCTTGAGTAAGGTCTATTTTCCCATTAAGAAAAGCTCTTTGACTAAATTCTCCTGGGTTTGCAAGTCTAACTCTAGAATTACTAGATAATAATATCTTTAAAACTTTATTTACTATGATAATTCCGCCATGGCAATGAAGTTCAACTACATCCTCTCCTGTGAAGCTATTTGGGGATTTCATCACTAAAATTAAAACTTCATCTATAAATTTATTTTGTTTATTTTCCTGAATAAAACCACGAAAAACTCTATGTGATTTCCATGCATATTTAGATTTAGTTTGAACAATCTTTTTGCAAGAATTTATTGCGTCTTTCCCTGATACTCTTATTATCGCAACTCCTCCCTTCCCAATACTTATAGCTGAAGCAATTGCGGCTATCGTATCTTCTGTAGTAACTATCGAATCCATCTCTCGCTTTGTTATGGATAATTAAGTAAGATTATCAAGAATTTAATTTTGAAATTTTCTTTCTGAATGAGATTTAAAAGAGATATTACCTATAAGAAAATTCTATCATTATTTAGGAGTCAGAATGGAAGTCCTTTCTTTAATGCTAAAGGTTTAGCTATAGGGGTATTTAGTGGTTGCTTTCCATTTTTTGGTTTTCAGACTTTAATGGGAGTATTTTTTGCGAAAATAGCTAAGGGAAATATTGTTCTAGCTGCAATTGGTACCTGGATCAGCAACCCTTTTACTTATATTCCACTTTATTATTTTAACTATAAAGTTGGTTCGATTTTTTTAAATAATCCTTCTAATAAAATTCTTGAAAAAAGTTTAGTTATTGATGACTTATGGAAACAAGGAAGAATTTTTTCCTTAAAATTACTCTTAGGTTCATCTTGTGTAGGTATTTTATTAGCTTTGATTTGCGGCAGTATTGTTTTCTTTATCTACAAGATAAAAAGTAAAAGATAGATTGATCTGATTTTAAAATTAACTTTGTCCAACTCTGGCAATATCTAAAACATCTGCCATTGATCTAATTTGTTCAATTGTTTTGTGAAGTTGATTATAACTTTCAAGACCTACACAAAGATTTATAACAGCTGGTTTACCATAAGCAGTTTTAACGTTGGCATCACTTACGTTTATACCTTTATCAGATAACCGCATAAGAATATCTTTAAGAACTCCAACTCGATCAATTACTTCTATTCGTAGCTGAATTGGAAACTTATTATCGCCAGTTTTATTATCTTGATTCCAACCGACAGGTAATCTTCTCTCTATTGGAATTGGTATTACATTCTCACAATCTTCCCTATGTATAGTTATCCCATGGTTGCCGAGCGACACAGTGCCGATAATATCCTCGCCTGGGAGTGGGGAACAGCATTTACCTATTCTGTAATCAAGACCTTCTATCCCGGAAATTGGTGATTTAGCTGCTGTATTAGATTGATTAGTGGATAAATTATTTTTACTTTTAAGAGATTTTGCTATTTCAGAGTCAGAATCATTTTTTACATCTTCTGTCTGTAATTTTATTTCTTCTCTTAGTCTGTTTAATACTTGATGCAAAGTTAAACCACCAAAACCAAGAGATGCAAGAAGGTCTTCAGTAGTTTTTAAATTGCATCGATTTGCAACTTTTTTCATGGCTTCACTAGAAAGTAATGCTTCAAAACCGTTTCTACCTACTTCTTTTTCAAGTAAATCTCTACCTCTTTTAATCGTTTCATCACGATGGCTTTTCTTATACCATTGGCGAATTCTATTTTTAGCAGTTGGCGTAACTACAAAGTTCAGCCAATCCAAGCTTGGAGTAGCATTATTACTTGTCAAAATTTCTATGAAGTCACCATTTTGAAGTGCTGTAGATAATGGAGAAAGCTTTTCATTAATTCTTATTCCATTACAGTGATTTCCAACTTCAGAATGGATTCTGTAGGCGAAATCTATCGCGGTAGATCCTTTCCTTAAACCAACAACATCTCCTTTTGGAGTGATTACAAATACTTCTTCATCAAATAAATCTTCTTTAATTGAAGCTAAATAATCATTATGATCCCTTTCATTACCTTCTTGTTGCCATTCTACTAATTGTCTTAGCCAATTAAATCTCTCGGCATTACTTTTAGCAGGAGAACCACCCTCTTTATATTGCCAATGAGCGGCAATACCATATTCAGCAATTTGATGCATCGAAGTAGTTCTAATTTGAACTTCAATAGGTCGATGTCTTCCAATCACAGAAGTGTGTAAGGACTGATATCCATTGGGTTTTGGTAATCCTATATAGTCTTTAAATCTACCTGGAATTGGTTTGAAAGTATCATGAACAACTGCTAAAGCTCGATAACAACTATCTGAATTGTCCACGATAATTCTTAGCGCAGCAACATCATAAATCTCGTGAAAATGCTTTTGTTGTCTTTCCATTTTGCTCCAGATGCCATAAAGATGTTTTGGCCTTCCTGTTATTTCAAAATTTTTCAAACCCGCTGAATTCAAGTTTTCCTTCATAAGATTCAAAGTTACTTTTAATCTTTTTTCTCTATCACTTCTTTTAACGGCAATTTGATCTTTAAGATCTAGATATTCTTTAGGCTCTAGGAATTTAAAAGCTAAATCTTCTAATTCCCATTTAAATCTGTTTATTCCTAGTCGATTAGCTAATGGTGCATAAATCTCTCTTGTTTCTCTCGCTATTCTTAGTTTTTTCTCATCATTTAGCCATTCAATTGTTCTCATGTTATGAAGCCGATCTGCAAGTTTAACTAAGACAACTCTGATATCGCTGGCCATAGCCAAAAACATTTTCCTAAGATTTTCAGCTTGTGCTTCAGTCCTGTTGTTAAAGTGAATGCCGCCTAATTTTGTTACACCCTCTACAAGTATTTTTACTTCTAATCCAAAATTTGTTTCTATTTCAGATAAATCAATGCCAGTATCTTCAACTACATCATGTAAAAGGCCTGCAGCAATAACAGATGAACTAGCACCTATTTCTTTAAGGAGATTTGCAACAGCAACCGGGTGGATTATGTATGGCTCGCCGCTCGCACGGAATTGTCCATCATGAGCTTTATAAGCAAGTTTAAAAGCCTTTACTATAAGGTTTTGATTCTCATCATTTTCTTTATTTGATTTTTCAAAATTATGAATATCTTTAAGAAGCCAATCGGGAATGTTTATTTGATAATTCAAAGATTCACTTTCATATTTTTTATTTTCAGGCAAAATAGTTTTAGAAACTTCAATTTCGTTTTTTTCTTTTGAATTTGCAGCTGCCTCGGACATTTTATATTGCTTTAGATGTATTTTATTTATGTCTAGAAAAATTTGCTATAAATCATGGAAAAAAATAAAGAAAAAATTATTGTAGTTAAAAATCTTACTGTTAAATATGGTCTAAAACAGCAACCTATTATCAAAAATTTTAATTTGGAAATAGATAGTGGAGATCATTTGGCCATAATAGGACCTTCTGGATGTGGAAAGACCACTTTTGCAAAAACATTAGTAAATATATTGCCTGCAAAGGCCACTTCTAAAGGGTATCTATCGATTTCTAATTTAGATCCTAGGAAAATAAACAACAAAGATGCACAATTATTTAGAAGAAAGAATTTTGGATTTATTTATCAAGACTCTATAAAAAAACTTAATCCGCTAATGAGAGTTGGGGATCATTTATATGAATTATTTAAAACACATGATCAAACTAAATCATCTTTAGCTATTAAAAAATTAGTAAGAGAAGTTTTTCAAAAAGTCGGAATTGAAGAAAGTAGACTTGATTCTTTCCCGCATCAATTTAGCGGCGGAATGAGACAGAGAGTTTCTATAGCAATGGCACTTGCTTTGAAACCTAAATTATTAATAGCTGATGAACCTACAACAAGCTTAGATACCAAAATAAGTTTTGAAATTATGCAAGAAATAATTCATCTATGTAATGAATTTGATACAACTTTAATTTTGATTAGTCATGATATTAATCTTGCTGCAAAGTGGTGTAAAAAAGTTGCAATAATTGAAAAGGGATCGATTGTTGAAAAAGGGAATATATTAGATATTTTTCAATCACCAAAATCAGATATCGGGAAAAAGTTAGTAAATGCTTCAAAAATAGTATTAGAACCAAATACTAAAAATAATGCTCGAAATCAGGTCGTTCTAGAGGTAAATAACCTAAGACATTGGTATAAATTAAATTCTTCAATTTTCATTAATAAATGGAATAAGGCTTTAAATGAAGTTAGTTTCAAGTTATATGAGAATGAGACTCTTGGAATAGTTGGTTCTTCAGGGAGTGGTAAAAGTACATTATGTAGGGCTTTAATTGGACTTCTTAAAGTAAGAGGTGGTGAAATCAAAATTTATGATAAAAATCATGCATCGAAAAAAAATAAATCTTTTAAAAAGAACAATAAAGTACAAATTATTTTTCAAGATCCTTTTTCAAGTTTAAATCCGAAAATGACAATTAAAAGTATTTTGGAAGATATATTTTTTATTCAAAAAATTTCAGATAAAAGAAAAATCGAAAAAGAAATAAAATTAATGTTTAGAAATTTGAATCTTCCCTTAAATAATGATTTTTTTAATTCTTATCCTAGCCAATTATCTGGTGGTCAATTGCAAAGAATTTCATTAGCCAGAGCGCTATTGTTGAAACCAAAAATTTTGATTTGTGATGAGAGCGTTAATATGTTGGATGCTTCAGTAAAAATAGAGATTCTTGAATTACTTAGAGTCTTGCAAGAAAAAATGAATTTAACGATTATCTTTATTACTCATGATTTGGGCATTGCTAAAAGATTTTGTGATAGGTTGCTAGTTATGAATCACGGAAAGATAGTTGATGAAGGAGAAAGTTCCACAATATTCACTAAAACTCAAAACACGTATACAAAATCGCTTCTAAATTCCTCTTTGAATCTTATTTAATTTTAAGAACACTTAGTAATTTTTGAAAATCTAATGGTAATTCTGATTCAAATATCATTTCTTTACCATTTATTGGATGTATAAGTCCAAGCTTAATGGCGTGTAAAGCTTGGCCATCTAATTTACATGGTAGTTTTTTACATCTTCCATATAACGGATCACCCACAATTGGATGATTAATGTGAGCGCAATGTACTCTTATTTGATGTGTTCGCCCCGTATCTAGTTTGAAACTCATTAATGAGTAATTGCCAAATCTTTCTTCTAATTTCCAATAGGTACAGGCATACCTTCCTGAAGTTTCTTCAACTACTTTATATTTCAATCTATTTAATTTATCTCTGCCAATGTTTCCCACTATTTGGCCTTCTTCAGAATTCGGTGCTCCATGAATTACTGCAATATATTCGCGTGATGCTATTTTTTCTTTAATTTGTTTCTGGAGATTTACTAATGCCTCTTGGCTTTTTGCAACAACCATACATCCCGAGGTATCTTTATCTAATCTGTGAACAATCCCAGGTCTTAGTTTCCCATTAATTCCAGGTAGATCTTTACAGTGAAAAAGTAATCCATTCACTAAAGTTCCAGATTTGTGTCCAGGGGCTGGATGAACAATTAGTCCTGATTGTTTATTAATTACTATGATGTGCTCGTCTTCAAAAAGGATATTTAAATCCATTTTTTCAGGTTTCAAATAAATAAGAGGTTCTGGAGGAGGCATCCATATTTGAATATTGTCGCCATTTTTTAATGGGGTCTTTGCTTTCGCAGTCTTATAGTTTACAAGTACTAAACCTGAATTTATAAAATGCTGAATTCTTGCTCTACTTTGTTCTGGCCTTTTACTTACCAACCATCTGTCTAGCCTCATAGGAAGAGGTAGCTCATAAATAATTTCTATAAGCTCACCTTCTCCAATGCCGAAAGAATTTTGATTATTTAATTCCATAGTGGGACTTCTAAAGCAATTTTACCCAGCATTTGATTTCTATAATCTTCCAATAACTTATGAGACATTCTCCTTTTATCGCCAGAGGTATGTTTTGAAGCTGCTTCGTCGATCCAAGCAGAAGGACTCTTAAAGCCTTTAGTAATATCAACTCCATATCTATTAGATATTTGTTTAACTGAGATATTCGCATTCTTATCTTTGTTGAGAGTGGATATAATTTTTATAAATCCAATTGCGACACTCTCTATTTCATAAGCAGCTTCTCCAATATCGTCACACAGTGCAAGATTAAGTGCTGATTTTTGATCTTCTAAATTTGGAGGTATAACACCAGGAGCATCTAGCAGATCTATACCACTTTCTAATTTTATCCATCTTAAATTACGAGTCACGCCTGCTTTCCTAGCGCTATCTACAACTCTTTTTTTTGCGATTCTATTAATTAATGCCGACTTTCCTACGTTTGGAAAACCAAGTGTAAGGGCTCTAATTGGCCTAATTCGCATTCCTCTAGAGAGTCTTCTATCGTCGATTGACGACCTAGAATCTTTGGCTGACTTACAAATTTCTTTAATCCCTATTCCTCTTTTAGCATCACACCAAAGAGGATATTGATCTTTAGAATTAAACCATTTATTCCAACTATTGATTGTATTCGGGGAGATCATATCTGATCTGTTAATGACAAGAATATGTTTTTTATTATTTATCCATTTATTTAAGTGTGGATGTCCTGTTGACAAAGGAATTCGTGCATCTCTCACTTCGATAACTAAATCTACTTTATTGATAACTTCAGATAATTTCTTTTCTGCTTTTGCGATATGGCCTGGGTACCATTGGATTTTGGGTATGTCCACTTCAATAAATCAAATAAAATTTTGTATTCTTTTTAGTTTTTATAAGTTTCAAAAGTATTTACTTCTAAATTTTAGTATAAATTTAATAACTAAAAATTTTTATAATCGTTAATTTTTAAAATTTATTAAGGCATAGGTAACAGTAACTACTTTTTAACCCAATAAGCCCAAATTAACGTTAGGGTCGTGAGATTATAAATATAGCTTGTTTAATGTCAAAATTATCTCTTTCCAGTCTTGATAAGACACATTTAGAAGGAAAAAAAGTTCTTGTAAGAGTAGATTTTAATGTTCCATTAAATGAAGACGGTCAAATAACCGACGATACGCGTATTCGTGCAGCGATCCCAACTATTGAATATCTTATTAATCATTCTGCAAAAGTCATTTTAGCTGCTCATTTTGGTAGACCGAAGGGTCAGGTAAATCAAAAAATGAGATTAACTCCAGTAGCAGCAAGATTAAGTGAATTGTTGGGGCAAAATGTTGCTCTTACTAACAGTTGTATTGGTGATGAAGCAGTTGCACAATCAAATAGCTTATCTAATGGAGACGTTCTTTTACTTGAGAATGTTCGTTTTTTTGGTGAAGAGGAAAAGAACGACCTGGAGTTTGCTGAAAAATTAGCATCACATGCAGATATGTATGTAAATGATGCTTTCGGTGCTGCTCATAGAGCGCATGCTTCAACTCAGGGTGTTACAAATTATTTAAGTCCCTCAGTAGCTGGATTCCTTTTAGAAAAAGAATTGAAATACCTACAAGGAGCAGTAGATTCCCCAAATCGTCCATTGGCAGCAATAGTTGGAGGGTCAAAGGTTAGTAGCAAAATAGGAGTACTTGATTCTTTACTAGATAAGTGTGACAAAATCATGATTGGTGGAGGTATGATTTTCACTTTTTATAAAGCTAGAGGTTTAGATGTCGGAAAGAGCCTTGTAGAAGAAGATAAACTCGAGCTTGCTAAAGATTTAGAAGCAAAAGCAAAAGCAAAAGGAGTAGAGTTATTATTACCCACCGATGTTGTTTTGGCTGATGAATTTTCTCCTGACGCCAATAGTAAAATATCTCAAATTGATGCAATTAGTGGGAATTGGATGGGTCTAGATATTGGTCCAGATTCCATTAAAGTTTTTCAGAATGCTCTTGCAGAATGTAAGACAATTATTTGGAATGGTCCAATGGGAGTTTTTGAATTTGATAAATTTGCAGATGGTACAAATGCAATAGCTACGACTCTTGCGGACTTAAGTGCTTTTTCTGAAGTTTGTACAATAATTGGTGGTGGAGATTCAGTCGCAGCAGTTGAAAAAGCAGGATTAGCTGAGAAAATGTCTCATATATCTACCGGAGGTGGGGCTAGCTTGGAACTTTTAGAAGGTAAAACTTTACCAGGTGTGGCTGCTTTAAACGACGCTTAGGCTATATCTCATCAACAATATCAATGCTCTTTGTGAAAGTAATCATTCCCTCAGGATGAGCTATGATTCCTGACCAAATTTGCATCCCTGGTTTTGAAGGGGCTCTTGTAATTTTAAAAATCCCTCCAGACGCCAATGGTTCCAATAACATTTCTTGTTCAAACAATGAATTAACTTGATGAGGTTTTATAGCTCCAGCAATAATCACTTCTTCAAGAGGCTTATTTAGAATTATATCGATATCGTATTTTGAACCAGTAAGAACTCTATCAGGAATTTTAAAACTAATATCTATTTTTTTATTATCGTTTCTTATTGTGGTGAATAAATTTTTGATAATCCCTTCACTTATTTTTCCATTCACGATTGAAAATAAATAATCAAATTTGGATTCGAGTATATATATTTCTCCGTTAACTATTTTTTCCCCAGAAACTTTTATTCGCAAAATATCTTCATCTGGAATATTAGATTTTAATCTTTTGATCTTCCATTTGCTGTTAGGGAAATCATTAATAATCTTTGAAAATTGTTTTGGAATATTTTGGTTTTCATCATTTCTAAAATTTTTTTTAATAAACTCTAAGTCTCGCTTATTTAATGAGGTTTCTAAATTTCTTATAAAATCAACTTTTAAAGTTTGCGTTATTGCTGAATAGGGGAGAATGAGATAAATAAATAAGTAGAGAGGGAATCCTATATTTCTGAATAAGTTTAAATTCAACATATTTATTATTTATTATTTTCATTCTACTAATTTAAGTTTTTATGTCTAAAAAAAATAATTTATTAGTTGCAGCTAGTGGAACAGGAGGCCATATTTTTCCAGCTTTAGCAGTTTCTAAAGAGGTGGAAGATGAGTGGAATATTCATTGGTTGGGTATTCAGCAAAGACTTGATGCGCATTTGATTCCCCAAAAATATAATTTGAAGACTTTGAATTTAAAGACACCAAGAAAAAATATTTTTTTGTTTTATCAATATATAAAAATTTTAATGTCAACTTTCCAAATAATTAGGATCTTAAAAGAAAAAAAAATTAACTTGGTTTTTACGACTGGAGGTTATATATCTGCCCCTACTATTGTTGCTTCAAAACTTCTAAAGATACCTATCATTATTCATGAATCAAATGTAGTTCCAGGAATGGTCACGAAATATTTTGGTTTTTTATGTAACTATGTTCTTTTAGGATTTAAAGAAACAAATTCTTATTTAAAAAATTGTAAAACTATTTTCACTGGCACACCTTTAAGAGAGCAATTCTATAAATTTAATTTTTTGCCAGAATGGGTTCCAAAAGGAAATGGACCTCTTTTGATTGTTATGGGAGGTAGTCAAGGAGCAAAAGCTATAAATCAAATTCTTTATGAATCTCTAGAGTTTTTAATAAAAAAACAATTTCGGATAGTTCATATTGTTGGCGAATCTAATTTAAAACCTTTTCATTTAAAAAACTCCAAAAATTATATTCAAAAGAAATTTACTAATGAAATAGCAGCTTTAATTCAAAACTGTGATCTTGTAATATCGAGATCTGGTGCAGGAACAATCAATGAATTAATGGAGGCTGAAAAACCTTCAATTTTAATTCCATATCCATATTCTAAAAATAATCATCAGGAGAAAAATGCCATGATTCTTGCTGCAAGTGGAGGCTCAGTTTTAATCAATCAGAATAATATGTCTAAAGAAGTTTTTGAAGAAACTCTAGAAAGAATTTTTAAAATAAAATCAAAAAAGGGAAAAAAAAATTATGAAATATTAGATCTCATGAAGAAGAATATGGAAAATAATAATAAAATTAAATCTAAAAATGAGATTAAAAAGTATATTGATTATTTTTTAAAGGAATTCTGAATTTCTTCACATAAAAGAGTGTTATTTTTTCTATTCTGTAGGCTTATTCTTGCCCACTTTTCGTCAAGAAATCTAAATGAAGTGCATTCTCTAAGCAATATTCCCTTATTTTCTAAGTATTTTATATTTGGCGACAAGGATGTTTCACTTTCTATTAAAAAAAAGTTGGTTGAAGAGTTATGAATTTTAAGGTTCTCTATTTTTAATAATTTTTCAAATACTCTCTTTTTTTCAATATTTATCCAGCTGTGAATCTGTTTTGTCCACTGTTCATAGAATTTCTTATTACTTAGTAGATCAATCCCGGCTTTAATAGAAAATGAATTTAAAGGCCAAGGATCTCTATTTATTTCCCATTGTTTAAGTTTTTTCGATGAGCCAATAACGTAACCTAATCTAAGCCCTGGAATATTGAAGATTTTGGTCAAGCTTCTCAAGACTAATAAATTATCAAATCTTTTGGTTAATGGTATTAAAGATTCTTTGTCTCCATTAGGTGTTATGGATAAAAAAGCTTCATCGCAGATAACTAATTTATATTTTTTCACAACTTCCTCCAATGAATTCTTTTCCCATAATTGGCCGGTAGGGTTATGTGGATTTGTTATCCAAATAACATCACCTTTTGGATGAAGCGGAAATGATTGAGGAAAAATATCACTCCAGTTTTTTGGTAATTCGCAATGTATAAAATTGCTATTCCAACAATTTAAAGATCTTTCATAATCAACAAATGATGGAGAAGGAATACAACTTATTCCGAATTTGGATGCTTCATAACCTGCCCAGGTTATTAATTCAGAAGCTCCATTCCCAGGCAATATATTCTCTGGATTTATCCCATGAAATTTGCCGATTATTTCTTTCAGATCACTCAAGTTTCTTTCTGGGTAATATCTAAAGCCAAGATTCTTAATTTCCGCATTTATTGAATCTATTAGTATTTGAGGGGGATCAAAGGGTACTAATGATGCACTTGCATCAATGATTTCGGATGGTAATAAATTTAATTTTTTCGCAATTGCATATACATTTCCACCGTGCTTCAAGTTTGATCCTTGCATGGCTAACGTTGAGTAATCATGAGGTTCATTATTCATGCTCTAATTTTATTCAACCCATTTTAAATCTGATCCAATTGCATCTTTTATACTAGATAATTGATGGTTATTGAGTTGCTTTATAATTCCCTCAAGTATATCTGGTACTAATTGTGGACCCTTATATATCCATCCTGTATAAAGTTGAATTAATGATGCTCCAGAACAAATTCTTTCCCAAGCTGACTCAGGACTATCTATTCCACCAACCCCAATTAAAATAATCTTTTTATCAATATTATGTATATGTTTTATTATTTGATTTGCTTTTTTTTGGAGAGGCCTCCCACTTAATCCTCCATTCTCTTGAGAGAGTAATAATCCAGTTTGCCTGATCTTTCTATTTTCAAGACCTAATCTATCAATGCTGGTGTTTGTAGCAATTATTCCATCGATGTTTTCCTCTATTATTAATTGGCAAATATCTTCAATATCTTTAAGGCCTAAGTCTGGCGCAATTTTTACAAATAATGGTGGACAATTAGGTAAGTTTTTAATTTCTCTAAGAAGTTCTTTTAGAAGAATTGGATCTTGTAATTTTCTTAGTCCTTCAGTATTTGGAGAACTAACGTTTATTGCTGCGTAATCACAATATGGAATTAATAATTTTAGAGAAGTTAAATAATCATCTTTTGCTTGAGATAAACCTGTAATTTTTGACTTCCCGAAATTTATCCCTAAACAAATATTCTCCCTGTTTTTTTTAAACTCAATACCTTGTTCGACAAAGTTTTTAACTAGATTTTCAGCACCATTATTATTGAAACCCATTCTATTTAATGCTGCTTCTTCTTCTGCCAATCTAAATAACCTTGGTTTGGGATTTCCATTCTGAGCAAATTTAGTTACTGTACCAAGCTCAGCAAATCCAAAACCAAAATCTTTCCATATATTTGCGGCATTCCCATTTTTGTCAAAACCCGCAGCTAAACCAATTGGATTACAAAAATTTATTCCACATATGTTCTGAGTTAACCTTTTATCAACTACAGAAAATTCTTCATTTAGATTTTTTAAGATAGAAGATACTATAGGCCAATTATATTTTCTTGAACTGAATGATAGGAGACTAAGAGATAAATTTGTTAAGTATTCTGCATCAATTCCAGAGTCTTTTTTTAATACAGGGGTAATCAAGTTTTTATAAAGATTTTTAAATCCCCCCTTCTTATCATTCATAAAAAATTAGGCTTCTTTTTTTTCTATTATCCAATATTTTTTATCTTTAGGAATCAATTTCCAATTACGCCATTCAAAAAGTGAATATTGTTTTATCTTTAAGTGGTTTTCATCACCTAATAAGGTTTCTAGTTCAGGTGAACTTAACAGGTACTTTTTTTCTGCAAATTTTTGAATTAATTCATTGCGGGAAAATAATTCCTGAATTTCTGCAGGTGCATTTTTTTCAAAAAAATCAACTGAGGATTCTATTTTTTTTAAGTTACTTTCTAAAGATATGCCTTTGCTGTAATTAGTTGCAATTTTATCAACCCTATCATTTTGTTTATCCCCGCTATGACCTTTAACATATTCCATTATTAGGCCATTAATTCTTAATTGATCAATTTTTTGCCATAGATCAAGATTTTGAACTGGTTTCCCTGAACTTGTTTTCCATCCATTCTTCTTCCAATTAATAATCCATTTTGTATAACCCTCTATTACATATTTACTATCAGTTCTTAGTTTAAAGTTCTCTTTTAATTTGTAGGTTTTTAATTTCTCAAGAGTTTTTATAGCCGCAGTGAGTTCCATTCTATTATTAGTAGTATTTTGCTCGGAACCACCTATTTCTAATTCGCTGTTATCTTCAAAAATTATTAAACCGCCCCAACCACCTGGGCCTGGATTACCACTGCAGGCTCCGTCGGTTGCGGCTTCAATCGCAATACTATCACTATTCATAATTTTTGAAGCCGATATTAAGGTTATCGGCTTGAAAAAATGTACTCTTATTTAAGTGTAACTTTACCGCCAGCTTCTTCAATCTCTTTCTTTAAAGATTCAGCATCTGCCTTGGCAATTCCTTCTTTTACTGTTTTTGGTGCAGATTCAACAAGTGCTTTTGCATCGCCAAGACCTAGACCAGTTGCATTTCTTACAACCTTAAGTACTTTGATTTTTGCAGCTGCATCAAAGCTTTCGAGAACTACATCAAATTCAGTTTTTTCTTCAGCAGCGCCACCATCTGCGTCACCGCCAGCTGCTCCTGGAGCTGCCATAACTACACCTGCAGAAGCTGCAGCAGATACACCAAAAGCCTCTTCAATTTGCTTTACAAGCTCCGATGCTTCTAAAAGTGATAGAGATTTTAATGATTCAAGAATTTCTTCAGTTTTTGCGGACATTTTCTTAAAGTTAATTAGGTTTTGAATTTAGGATTCTGATTTTTCAGAATGTTGTTGAAGTGATCTAGCAAGTCCAGAAGGTACTTCATTAATAGAGATCGCAATTTTTGTTGCAACGCCATTAAGAGCGCCAGCAATTTTTGCCATCAATACTTCTTTAGATGGAAGACTTGCAATTTCTTTTATTTCAGAATCGCTTAGAAGTCTGCCTTCAAATAAAGCTCCTTTGGTTTCGGATTTTTTGGTGTCTTTTTGAAAAGATTGGATAGCTTTTACAGCACCTCCAACATCTTCTTTGATTAAGACAAAAGCATTTGTTCCGGTCAGTAAAGATTCAAGATCGTTCCAATTACTATCTCCATCAATAGCTTTACGCATTAATGAATTTTTAGTAACTTTGCAAATGCCGTTAGTTGTTTGCAATCTAGATCGCAAATCTGACATCTCTTTGATAGTTAAACCTTTATAGTCAAGAACTACAGCCATTTCCGAGTCGTTTAATAGAGATTTAATCTCAGTAACGATTTGTTGCTTATTCTCTAGTGTTCGGCCCATTGATGTTTTTGGATCGTAATTTAGGGAGAGCAGGAAATGCGGCAAAGTCCTTTTAAAGAGGCCGCTTTTATTAGATCCAAAAAGAAATAATTTAAGACGAGTCCTCGGTAGGAATTAAAAATTTAGAATAACTAAATTAACCTACTTTCTTTGGCCGTATTATTGCACTTTAAATTATACTACAAAGCGTTAACCTTCAGGTTGGTAATCTTGTACAGCATTTATGTCAACTTGAACTGAAGGCCCCATTGTTGAAGTTACATAAAAAGTTTTCCAATACTTTCCCTTAGCTCCACTTGGTTTATTTTTATCAATTGATTCTTGTAAGGTTTTTAAGTTATCAAATAGAGCCTCTTTTGTGAAACTTGCTTTTCCAAAGCGGACATGAACGATTCCAGCCTTATCTGCTCTAAATTCGAGCTTACCAGCTTTGAATTCTTTTATTGCATTAGCAATGTCATTAGTTACTGTACCAGCTTTAGGATTAGGCATTAAACCTCTAGGTCCTAAAACTCTTCCTAATTTTGCAACTTTTGGCATCATATCTGGAGTTGCAATAAGTAGATCAAACTCCATATTTCCTTTATTGATGCTTTCCACTAGGTCTTCTTCTCCAAATAAATCTGCACCAGCAGCCTTAGCTTTCGATACATTCTCACCACTTGTAATTACTGCAATTTTGATGCTTTGGCCAGTACCATGTGGCAATGCAACAGTAGTCCTTAATTGTTGATCAGTATATTTTGGATCAATACCTAAACGTATATGTGCTTCAATAGTTTCATCAAATTTTGCATTAGCATTTTCCTTGATAATACTAAGAGCTTCAAGCGGTGCGTAAATGCGATCTTCTATCTTTGTTGATAGAGCCGCCATTCTTTTGGATAGTTTTTTCATAATAATGTTGGGTGCAAACGGTTATTAACTAACCTCCCCTAAATAGTGAGAAATTTTGTACTGAACTCAATCAGTGATAGAGACGCCCATATTACGAGCAGTACCCTCAATTACTTTCATTGCTGATTCAACACTAGAACAGTTTAGATCAGGAAGCTTAGTTTTGGCTATTTCTTCTAATTGAGCTTTACTTATATTCCCAACAGAGCCTTTTGCGGATTCACCTGATCCTTTCTCAATACCAGCTGCTTTTGTTATTAAAACGGAAGCAGGAGGCGTTTTTGTGATAAAAGTAAAGCTTCTATCTTCAAAAACAGAAATCTCGACTGGAATTACAAAACCTGCTTTATCTTGTGTCCTTGCGTTGTATTCTTTGCAAAATGCCATGATATTGACACCATGTTGTCCTAAAGCTGGGCCTACAGGAGGAGCAGGATTTGCTTTGCCTGCTTGTAGAGCAAGCTTGATAACTGCAACAATTTTTTTTGCCATTAGATTAGAAAATTTAAGCTGAAGTAGAAAATCATAATTTTACTCGATAAACAAGAACAATTAGAAATTAATTTTGTTTATTGATTTGGGAGAATTCTAATTCTACAGGAGTCTCGCGCCCAAATATTGAAAGTAATGCTTTTAATTTATTTCTTTCTCCGGAAACTTCTATAACTTCTCCCTGGAAATCCTTGAATGGACCGCTAGTTACAATGATTCTATCTTTTTCTTCAATATCTAACTTGATTACAGCTTTTTTCTCTGATGCGCGCTTAAAGATTCTATTAACTTCTTGTCTGGATAATGGTCGAGGTTTGATATGACCTCGCGATCTTCCGCTGCCTCTTCCGTCTTCAGCACCGACAAAGTTAATTACATTTGGAGTACTTTTAACAGCCATCATTGTATCTTCATCCAAAATCATTCTTACGAGGACATAACCTGGGAAAACTTTTTCTTCAGTAGTTTGTCTGCTTCCATCTTTTTTTAATTTAATTCCTGGAGTTTGGGGAATTTCAATTTCAATGATTCTATTATTAACACCTAAAGTTACTGATCTCTGCTCAAGAGTCGCTTTTACTTTTTTTTCACAGCTTGATGCTACTTGAACTGCATACCATCTTGCGATGCTTGTATTTGCTTTGGAAGAAGCAAGGTTTGTAGTTAATTCATTACTCATTTTTCTGGAAGCTTAATTAAGATCTTTATAAATGGATATTCGGGAGATAATTCAACCAAAAATTTGCGAGGCTGCCCACCCATAGAATCTGCTAACAGAAGCAATGGCTGCAGCAGAAAAAGATACCATAATTATAACTGCTACTGATTCGCTAAAAAGTTGTTGTTTGTTAGGCCACACGACAAGTTTAAGCTCATCGTAGGTAGATCTAAAAAAATTATTCTTTTTTTTAGGCTCTTCAACTTCAGGAGAATCCTTTTTAAGAGGTTCTTTATTAGTAGTAGGACTTGTCACAAAATTTGTTTGGAATTAAGCATTATGCTTTAGTTTTTATTTTAGCTTATTGATTTACTCCTCAGCTAGGTTTGAAAACGATCTCATCTTTTTTAGCAGGATTAAGTTTAATTGTTATATTTTTTTTATTTTTGAAGTTATCCTCTAAAAGTTTTGCAGCCAAGGGATTTTCTATTTGTCTTCTGAGTTCCCTGCTAAGTGGCCTAGCACCATATTCAGGTTCGTAAGAATCGTTTGCAATTTTGTCGATAACTTTTTTGTCTATAGCGATATTTATTTTCTGCTCAAGTAGCAGGTTCTTTAAATCTTCTGTTTGTAGAATGATTATTTTTTGAAGTTCATCAATAGATAATGGATCAAACTTTACTACTTCGTCAATTCTATTTAAAAATTCAGGTCTAAAAATTGAAGACAATGCATTACTAATTGAATCATCTAGAATTTGTTGATCTTTTTCTAACTTTCCCTCACTTTTAGAAATCTTTTGCGAATACTCCAGTATAGATTTACCAGCTAGGTTACTTGTCATAATGATTACCGTATTTTTGAAATCTACGGTCCTTCCTTGGGAGTCCGTTAATCTTCCTTCATCTAAGACTTGCAAAAGGATATTAAATACTTCTGCATGTGCTTTTTCTATCTCATCAAGAAGTATTACTGAATAGGGTTTACGTCTTACAGCTTCAGTTAATTGACCTCCCTCTTCATAACCAACATAACCTGGGGGAGCTCCTAAAAGTCTTGCTACGGCATTTTTCTCCATATATTCACTCATGTCTAATCTTAAAAGTGCGTCTTCTTCATCAAATAAAGCTGTTGCAAGAGATTTTGCTAATTCTGTTTTACCAACACCAGTAGGACCCATAAATAAAAAAGATCCAATAGGTCTTTTGGGACTTTTCATGCCAACTCGAGCTCTTCTAATTGCAGCAGAAACAGCTTCTATAGCTTTTTCTTGTCCAATAACTTTTTCACTTAGTTCTTTTTCTAAATTGACTAATTTTTTACGTTCATTTGAAACTACTTTAGAAATTGGAATTCCTGTGATTTTTGATATAACATCTGCAATATCATCAGGTTCAACTTGATATTTAAAAGGGAAATTTCTATTTTTCTTTATTTTATTAAAGTTCTCTTCAACTTTTTGTATGTCATTCACTATTTCACTTAACTCTTCTTCAAGCTTTTCTAAATAATCTAGATCATTTTCAATTTCTCGATTTGATTTATCTTTAATTTGTTTGGTTAGCTTATCTTCTTCTTTCATTAAAATAGATAATTTCTCCATTTCTTCACGTAAATTGTTCCAATTTTCCAAAAGAACGTTCAATTTTGCCTCTGATTGTTGTCTATTATTCAATAGTTTTTCTTGAGCTTCGACATTTTCTCCTTGCAAATTATTCAATTTTTCTTCAATAGTATTAAGTTTGTTTTCTTGTTGGAGAATGATTTGAGGCATATTATTAGACTCGATTTTCAACTGTGCAGCTGCTTCATCAATTAAATCTATTGCACTATCAGGGAGACATTTATCGCTGATGTATCTATCGGCCAATTTTGCAGAATAGTTTACAGCCTCTTCAGAAATTTTTATGCCATGATGTAATTCATATTTCTTTTTGATCCCTTGTAATATTTTTACGCTTAATTCTACTGAAGGTTCATTAACAGCTATCTTTTGAAAGCAATTATTTAATGCCTGATCTTTTTCAATAGTTTCACGAAATTTCTCAGGTGTTGTTGTACCGATACATCTAAGTTCTCCTTCAGCTAGTAAAGGTTTTAAGATATTACTGATGTCGGTAGAAGATCTGTCAGAACTTAATATTGAGTGAATTTCATCAATAAAAAGAATCATTCCTTGGTTTGGATTATTTAGTTCCTGCATTATTAAGCTTAGTCTTTCCTCTAGTTGACCTCTAAATTTGGTCCCAGAAACTAATGCACCTAAGTCAAGTGAAATAATTTTTAAGTTCTTTAAAGTATCAGGAACTTTTTTGTCTACAATTAATTGAGCAAGTAATTTTGCAATTGAGGTTTTACCAACTCCAGGATTGCCAATAAGTATAGGGTTATTTTTGTTTCTTCTGCAGAGTACCCTCATTAAATTATTGATCTCATTTTCTCTTCCTAAAACAGGATCCAGTAAGCCTTTTTTAGCTGATTCTGTTAAATCTTTTCCATAAATTGAAAGAACAGTTTCATCTTTTCCAACTTGTTTTTTGGTTTCAATTTGAAGTTCACTTTTCGGTAATGGAACAATAGCTTTTTTAAATTTTTCTTCTTTTCCAAGAGTCTCTTCAGTCTCGTTGTTTGATTCGAAATTAGATTGATTATTTATTTCAATTACATTCCCATAATTAAAAGAATCTTTTGATTTATTAATATTTGGGTAAAACTTTAATTCTTCCTCTAATTTTTCCATGGAAAGGTTTCCTTCTTCAAAAACATAATTTCCAATTCTTAAATCTCTTCCAAGAGCTATTAGTAAATGAGGGATTTCTATTAATCTCGATCCCCATTGAGTTTTAATCTGATTCGCGTTATCTAATAAAATTTCTAAATCTTCTCCGATAGTAAAAATATCTGACTCATTTGTTGGTGTCTCTTCTAAAAAATCTTCTGTTATGTCTAAAACTGTATCTTGGTCGATTGATAATTTTTCAATGAAGGCAAAGAATTCACTTGATGAGAACAATGTATGAATTATGTGTTCAATATTAAATTCGCTATGATCCCATTTTTTTGCGGTTTCTTCCCCTAATAAAAGAAGATTCCAACTAATATCGCTAAATAGTTCAGGACTGGATGTAAGTGTTTCTCTCATAAACTATAAAAACTATAGTTGATTATTAATTGATATTCTAAATAGGAACTGCATTAATAATCATCCAATAATTTTCAAATTGTAAGATGAATTTGAAAATTATTTAAATGAGAGGATTTGAGGGGACTTTAGAATCAAAAAAACGTTAAATAATTTCTAAACCTTATAAAATTAAAAATTATAGTTGGTTAACAAATATATTTCAGATATTAGCCAAATAGTTCAGCTATTAATAGGATTTAAATAGTAATAATTAAATTGTGAAAGAAACTATTGATTTTCTTATTGATACTGTTGAAGCAAGGCAAGTCCTTGATTCAAGAGGTAATCCAACTGTAGAGGCAGAAGTATTTTTGGAATGTGGTGCAAGTGGTAGAGCAATTGTTCCCAGCGGAGCTAGCACTGGTGCTCATGAGGCACATGAATTAAGAGATGGTGGTTCGAAATATATGGGAAAAGGAGTTTTGAATGCTGTTAATAAAATTCATGAAACCATATCGCCGGCTTTATGTGGTTTGTCATCTTTAGATCAAACTGTAGTAGATAAATTAATGATTGAAATTGATGGAACTCCTAATAAGTCTAACCTTGGAGCAAATTCAATCCTTGCAGTAAGTCTTGCCACTGCTAGAGCATCAGCAAATGCTTTAGACATTCCCCTATATAGATATCTTGGAGATCCATTATCCAATCTTCTTCCAGTCCCATTGATGAATGTAATAAATGGTGGTGCACATGCACCAAATAGTCTTGATTTTCAGGAATTTATGCTTGTTCCACATGGAGTTAATAATTTCAGTGAATCATTAAGAATGGGTACTGAAATTTTTCACTCATTAAAATCATTACTTGATCAAAAAGGTCTATCTACCGCTGTAGGCGATGAGGGTGGATTTGCCCCGAATTTGTCATCAAGCGAAGAAGCAGGGGACTTATTATTAGAAGCAATTCAAAAAGCAGGATTTAAGCCTGGTGAGCAGGTATCTTTAGCTTTAGATGCTGCTAGTACTGAATTTTATAGTGATGGTATTTATAAATATGAAGGTAAAAGTTTAAACAGTTCTGAAATGATTTCATATCTTTCAAGATTAGTTTCTAATTATCCCATAGTTTCAATAGAGGACGGTTTAGCTGAGGATGATTGGGAGGGTTGGTCAGAATTAAACAAAGAATTAGGGAATAAAGTTCAGCTTGTAGGTGATGATTTATTCGTTACTAATACAGAAAGATTACGGAAAGGAATTATAGAAAAATCTGCCAATTCAATCCTGATAAAGGTAAATCAAATTGGAACATTAACTGAAACTTTGGAAGCTATTGAGTTAGCTAAAATGTCTGGTTTCACAAGTGTTATAAGTCATAGAAGTGGTGAGACTGAAGATACAACAATCGCAGATTTATCTGTCGCCACAAGATCGGGTCAGATCAAGACTGGCTCTTTGAGCAGAAGTGAAAGGATTGCAAAATATAATAGGCTTTTAAAAATTGAGGAGGAACTAGGAAATCAAGCAAGATTCGCTGGAGCTCTAGGTTTAGGTCCAAAAAATATATAGTTTTTTAGCGCTTAAGTTTTTCTAAACGTGAGCCTTTTCTCATACTTAATTGGCACTTTATCCAATCAATACTTATTGGGAGTGCAAAAAAAAGTGGCAACAATGCAAAATTATTTTGTTTATTGGTTACGAGTAAAGCAGATGCAATTGATAAGCTTCCTATGAGAATTGAATGACCTAAAGTTTTTTGAGCCGTAAACATTTTTTTGAATTGCCTATCAGACTCTCCCATTCTTATTTGCAATTGTAAATCGCCCTGTTCTAATCTTTCTAAACTTTCATCTATTCTTTTCGGAATTCCAACAGCTTTCGATCCTAGTTCACCTACTTGCCTTCCAAATTGGTTAATTAAATCGTTGGGACTTTGATTATTTGAAGTCATAAGTTCTATTAAATAAGGCTTGGTAACTGATACAAGGTTAAACCCTGGATCAAGCATTCTACCAACTCCTTCAAAAGTTGATAAAGCTCTCATCACAAAGATTAAATCTACTGGCAGTTGAAATGGCGTTTCATAAACCAGTTCGTATAAATCTCCAGATAATTTTTCAATAATATTAGGACTAAATGGAGGAGTTAAGGCTTCTTTAAGCATCAATCTGACTAATCTTCTGACTGGTCCTACATCAATATCTTTTGAAATTAGCCCAGCTTGTTGTAATTGACTAACAAGTGATGAGGCGTCTCTAAGAGCAGCAGCCTTAACCATCCCCCCTAATCTTGTTTGAAGGTTATTTGAGATGTTCCCCATCATTCCAAAATCATAAAAAATCAATTTACCTTCACTTGAAACTGCTAGATTCCCTGGATGAGGATCTGCATGAAAAAAACCGTAATTTACTAATTGTTTTAAGTAGCTGATTGCACCTATCTCTGCAATTTTAGATAAATCAATTTCTTGTGATTTTAATTTTTCTAAATCGCTTATTTTTGTCCCTTCTACATAACTTAAACAAAGCACTTTTTCACTGCTCATATCCCAAATTACTTCAGGAACTTCAACATTTTCATCATCAAGAAATTGCTGCCTAAATCTTGCTGCATATTGCGCTTCGCAATTAAAATCAAGTTCTTTCATAAGAACTTTCCTACACTCTTTAGCAATCTCAACCCAGTTTCTACCTCGACTCCAATTCTTATTTTTCTGCAATAATCCTGCTATTTGCTGCATTATGCCCAAATCGATAATAAACAATTCTTTTAAATTGGGTCTTTGAACTTTAAAAACTACTTTCTTACCATCTTTTAAAGTCGCTCTATGAACCTGAGCTAGTGATGCTGATCCAACCGGATCGCATATTATTTGATCTATTTCATTAAACTTAGACCCTAGTTCATTTCTTATAGTCTCTTCAACTTGTGCAAATGAAAAATTAGGTACTTGATCCTGCAATTTAGACAATTCCTGTATCCAGGTATTAGGAATTAAATCAGGTCTCGCTGATAATAATTGTCCAATTTTAATAAATGCTGAACCAAGCTCTATTAATTGATTAGTAAAACACCTAGCTCTTTTAATTTGGACCCTACTTTTTTCATTGTTCTTGGTTTGGAAAATTGTAAATCTAATATTATCTATCCATAAATTTAATAAAAGCGAAATCAGAGTTATCCAAATAAGAAAGGACCTCTTCAATTTTTTTAAACGATAATGAAGAACGTGATAACTCATTTAATTTGATTATTTATAGTTTTATTAAAGAGATCAATTTGCTTATTGATACCTTCAATTTCATTTAAAGCTTTTTTTATTTTGGTATCTTGATAAGTATTTGTAGACTCATTTTCTTCAATATTCTCTGCTTTTTCTAGTCTTGATGCTTCTTCGATTATGGATTCTTTTAAACTATCAAATTCTTTTTTGAGAATTTCAGGAGCATCCTGAGCAATATGTGTTGCTTCTTCAATTTTTTCAACCAATATTTCGTTTAATTTTTCGGTTACTTTCTTAATGGCAGCTTTTAAAAGGTAATCAGAGTTGGTCATGAAAAATATAATGTTTCAACGGCAATTGATTTTTCGATATGATCTAATAATAGATCAATACAGAACGTTTCACGTAACTGATCATTTTGATAATAAATTTTTTATGTTTTTCCTATGTAAGTTTGTTTCTATATTAAGCTTTTTTCTCTTTTTTCTTTTAACTTATATTTATATAAAGGTTCAGGTATTTACTTTAAAAATATCTTCTAACCAAGAACTCATCTAATTAACTACAAAAGGAGTTTTTAAAAATTGGAAATCATTGAGTCAGATGTAGTTATTATCGGAGGAGGCCCGGCCGGATGTACTTGCGCACTTTATACATCTCGTTCAAATTTAAAGACAGTAATTTTAGATAAAAATCCATCTGTTGGCGCCTTAGCAATAACTCATCAAATAGCTAATTATCCAGGGGTTCCTGTTGATATAAGTGGAGAAAAATTACTTACCCTAATGAGAGAACAGGCTGTGCAATACGGCACAGATTATAGAAGAGCGCAAGTGTTTGGAATAGATGCTAGTGGAGAATGGAAAATGGTTTACACGCCCGAAGGCACTTTTAAAGCTAAAGCACTTGTACTTGCAAGTGGAGCCATGGGTAGGCCTGCATCATTTAAGGGAGAAGCGGATTTTCTTGGTAAAGGAGTAAGTTATTGTGCTACATGTGATGGGGCTTTTTATAAAAATAGAGAGGTTGCCGTTGTTGGAGTAAACAAGGAGGCAATTGAAGAGGCAACTGTTCTAACTAAATTCGCATCAACCGTGCATTGGATTACATCAAGTGATCCTAAATCAGATAACGAAGAAGCTATGGAATTGATGGATAATTCAAATATAAAACATTGGAGTAGAACAAGATTATTAGAAATATTGGGAGATGATATGGGTGTTAATGGGGTCGTTGTAAAAAATAAGCAAGAGGAAAATCCTATCAATTTAAATTTAGATGGAGTGTTTGTCTACATGAGTGGTTCGAAGCCGATTACTGATTTTTTAGGGGATCAAATTGCTTTAAAAGAAGACGGAGGAGTTATTGTGGATGACTTTATGTCTACAAATTCTGATGGAGTATGGGCTATTGGAGATATAAGAAACACACCATTTAAGCAAGCTGTAGTTGCAGCTTCTGACGGATGTATTGCTGCAATGTCAATTGATAGATATTTAAATAGTAGAAAAAATATTAGAGTGGATTGGATTCATTCTTAAATAAAATATTCCTTCTTTGATCTAAAGGGGTGTTGCTTCAGAAATATAAGCGACTCCTCCGTAATAGCTCAAATCGTCCCTGATGTTATCTCTCATTTTATCTATTAATTCTTGCTCGCAAAAAACAATTACATGAGCATTCGCTCCTAATCCTGTAAATTCCATATCTTCTGTAACAACTCTTTCAGGTCCTCTGCCTGTAGCGTGTTTCATAACTGTATATCCAGGAACATTAGCTTTTTCTAATGTTTTAATGATTGCATCTAGTTCTCTTTCACTAAATATCAAATCTAATCTTTTCATTTTTATAAAGGTGATAGTGGGATAATAGTATCTACTAAACTCATATATATGGGAATGCCGAGAACTATATTGAATGGGAAAGTTAGACCTAGTGTAGTTGAAATATAATAACTAGATTTAGCTTCTGGAACTGTCATCCTCATTGCTGCAGGAACTGCTAAATAAGACGCGCTTGCACATAAAACCACAAATAAAAGTGCGTTGCCAGGTCCTAAAGATAAAAATCTTGCAACGAAAACACCAATAAATGCGTTAAATAAAGGCATAAAAATGGCAAATCCAATCAAGAACGAACCCGCATTTTTCAGTCTCGGCAATCTTTGAGCAGCAACTATTCCCATATCTAACAAGAAGAAGCATTCTGCTCCATAGAATAATTGTCCAGTAAAAGGCTCCATTTTTTCAATTCCTGAGGGATTACTGGAAGCAGTGAGAAATCCTACAATCAAGCTTGAGAGCAATAAATAAACTGATCCATTCAAAAGTGATTCGTGTAATATTGCGCTTAGATGCATTTTTCTTGATTTTGGTCTATTTTTTGGAGCTGCAAATTTCACAAGTAATAATCCAACAATTATTGCAGGAGACTCCATTAAAGCTAAAGCGCCAACCATAAACCCATCAAAAGCTATTTTTTGACTTTCTAAAAAACTTTCTGCAGAGATAAATGTAACAGCACTAATTGAACCGTATGCTGCTGCTATCGCGGCTGAATTAAAGACATCAAACTTAAATCTTAAAATTAAAAATCCAATCAGCGGGATTAGTAGTGACATCAGTATTGCAGCACTTAAAGTAGGCAATACTTGATCTGTAAAACCACTTTTCTGAATCTCTATACCTCCTTTAAAACCAATAGCTAGGAGTAGGTATAAGGAGAAGAGTTTAGGTAATGGAGCTGGTATCTCTAAATCAGATTTAAAGAGTACTGATATTGCTCCAATCAAAAAGAAAAGAACTGGCGGGGCTAATACATTTTGCAGAATTGGACTTATTTCCATAAATTATTAGGCTATTTCATTTAATGCAGTTTCTAAAGCTTCTTTTCTTGTTTCAATAATCCCTTCAACTCCAAACTTAGCTAATCTATCTTTTACTTTTTCATTAGCACCTGCAACAAATGCTTTTCTGGAATTATTTTTTGCTTCTTGCATCATATCTTCTATTGCCAGAGTCGCGGTCACTCCAAGTCTTGGAACATCAGTGATATCTAATATCAAAACTTTGTAGTTTCTTACAAGCATCATTCTCTCAGATATACCTTTAGCTGCTCCAAAACTAAGTGGTCCTTTAAGTCTAAATAGCATTACTTCTCCTGAACATCTATCTAGTAGTGCTTTTTCATCAGCAGGTAATGCATTTTTAGCTTGATCATCTTTTGATAAAGGATTATCCTCATCCATACCTTCTAGTTGAGTTTCAGTTATTGAATCAATAGTGAGCATATTTGCTATGAATACACCTACTAAAACTGCCCAAATTAAATCCCAAAAAACTGTCATCAAAAGTACGCCATACATTACTACTGAAGTTTTTAAAGATAATTTGTGAGCCCTCCTTAAAAATCCCCAATCAATAATATCTAAACCTACTTTTATAAGGATTCCTGCTAGTAACGCAGTTGGTATTTGCTCAGCTAAAGGTCCCGCACCAACTAAAACTATCAACAATACAACTGAGTGAACCATACCAGAGATAGGAGTTGATCCTCCAGATTTAACATTTATGACTGTTCTCATTGTTGCTCCTGCTCCAGGTAAACCTGAAAACAGACCTGCAACTGCATTTCCTATCCCTTGACCAATCAGTTCTCTATCAGAATTATGTTTTGTTTGAGAGATATTGTCTGCTACAAGAGATGTCAGTAAGGAGTCAATTGCGCCAAGTACTGCTAGGACTAATCCTGCTTTGAAAATAATTGGGAAATATTTATTAAAACTTGGGAAATTTAAAGATGGAACTCCCCTTGGAATTTCTCCAATTCTATCAATTGCTCCATCTCCAAAAATTAATATTGATATTGGAGTAACTATCAATAGTGCCAAGAGAGGAGAAGGTACCCACTGACTTATTTTTCTAGGAGTAAGAAATACTATACCTAGTGTCATTATTGCAACTCCAATAGCAGCACCATTGGGCTGGAAATTTGAAAATACAGTAGTTAAAGATTCGACTACTCCACCTCGAGTGCTAATTCCAAGTAATGGTCCAATCTGAAGCGCAATGATTATTACTCCAATACCAGACATAAATCCTGAAACAACAGAATATGGAACTAAAGTAATGTATTTACCTAGTTTTAGAATCCCGAATAATATTTGCAGTAAGCCGCCAATGACTACCGCTGCCATAACTAAAGGTAAAATTTGTCCTGCAGAAAGATCTCTTGGAACCCCTACTGCGGCCAAGCCTGCTACTACACCTGCAACAGTTACACTCATGGGACCGGTAGGTCCACTAACTTGAGCAGGTGTTCCGCCGAATAATGCGGCTAAAAAACCAACTACTACTGCTCCATAAAGTCCATAAATTGCTCCGCCAGGTCCTAACGCAGCATTTCCAAAAGCAAGAGCGAGAGGTAAAGCCACTACTGCGGCTGTGATGCCTCCTAGAATATCGCCTCTTACATTTTTCAGATGAAATCCATTAATTATGTTCAAAGATGCTTTCCTCAAAATAAATACTTAACTAAAAGATATTATCTCTAAATGATGTAAATTTGTGAAAAATGAAGATTGTGCAAAATATTTTTGTAACTTTTTTTGCTCTTATTAAATAAATTTTAGTTAATTTTCCTGAACAAAAGTAGTCTCTGATTAATTTTTGTGCGAGGCAAGCGATTAATGTATTAGATAAATATTTTTCAATTTAAATAATATTCAAATGAATTCGATTATTCGTCCAAGAAGATTAAGAAGAAATGAGGCAATTAGAGAAATGGTTAGAGAAAACCATCTAACGGCATCTGACTTTATATATCCATTGTTTATTCATGAAAAAGATTTTAAAGAGGACATTTCAGCAATGCCCGGAACTTATAGATGGGATATTAATGGCTTAATAAAGGAGGTTACTAGGGCATGGGAATTGGGAATAAGGTGTGTGGTTCTTTTCCCAAAAATTGACGATAGCTTAAAGACTGAAGATGGAGCAGAATGTTTTAATGAAGATGGTTTAATACCTAAAGCTATTCGAATATTAAAAAAAGAGATTCCAGAAATGGCAATAATGACAGATGTTGCCTTGGACCCATACTCTTGTGATGGTCATGATGGATTAGTTGATGAAACTGGCAAAATATTGAACGATGAAACAATCGAAATTTTAAAAAAACAAGCTTTAACTCAAGCTAGAGCTGGAGCAGATTTTATTGGCCCTAGTGACATGATGGATGGGAGAGTTGGAGCAATTAGAACTGCTCTTGATAGCGAAGGATTTAGTGATGTAGGTATTATTAGTTATACAGCTAAATATTCATCTGCTTATTATGGTCCGTTTAGAACTGCTTTAGATTCGGCTCCTAGAGAAAATAGTAAGAAAGTAATTCCAGACAATAAGTCTACATATCAAATGGACCCTGCCAATTCAAAAGAGGCTTTAATTGAATCTGCATTGGATCAGTATGAAGGAGCTGATATTTTGATGGTAAAACCAGGAATTTCATATTTGGATATTGTTTATAGACTAAGCACATTTTCAAATAAGCCCATAGCTGCATACAACGTTAGTGGGGAGTATTCCATGGTAAAGTCTGCTGCTATGAAGAACTGGATTAACGAAAAAGATATTGTTTTAGAGACATTGCTTAGTTTTAAAAGAGCAGGAGCAAAATTAATACTCACTTATCATGCTTGTGATGCATCTCAATGGTTGCAGGATACTTAAAAACTCATTATTAACAAAAATTTGGTTTATTCTTAGATAAATAATAAATTAATTGCTTTGTTTTGAAGTTTTCACAAGGAGTAAATAGGATTGGTCACATTGCACTTAGAGTAGAGGATCTCGAAAGGGCGAAATCTTTTTATATTAAGCTGGGTATGAAATTGGTTTGGGATGATAAAGATTGGTCTTATTTAGAGGCAGGTAAAGGGAAAGATGGACTTGCCTTGTTAGGCCCTAGCTACAAAGCTGCGGGACCTCACTTTGCTTTTCATTTTGAAAATAAAAAAGAAGTGGAAAATATTCAAAATGATTTAAAAAATTCTGGTGTAAAAGTTGGTCCTTTACATGAGCATAGAGATGGAACAGCATCTTTTTATATGAAGGATACTGAAGGAAACTGGCTTGAGATGCTTTATGTTCCTCCTGAGGGTATTCAATCGAATACTTGATTCTTTTTTTTGTATGCAAGAGAAAAGTTATTCTAAAAAATCATATTCAGATAACACCTTAAAAGAAGAATCTATAAACCTTTTAGAGTGGGATTCATTAAAAACCCATTTATCTTCCTTTGCCTCAACGGAAATGGGTAAACGATCAATTTTAAGTTTTGTTATACCTTCAGAATACGAGGCATCTAAAAGACTTTTGAATGAAACTGTTGAAATTAATGAGCTAGAAAAAAATTTAGATAAA